>JACDHN010000243.1 GCA_013821025.1 Acidimicrobiia bacterium
TCGGCAGGCTCGATGCCGACCTCGTCGGCGACGGACTCGGCGGCACGGCGGTTGTCGCCGGTGAGCAGCACCGGGCGCAGGCCGAGCTGACGTAGCTCGTTGATGGCGGTGGCGCTGGTCGGTTTGATGGTGTCGGCGACGATCACGACGCCACGAGCTTGACCGTCCCAGCCGACCATGATCGGTGTTTGTCCTGCGGCCTCCGCGGTGTCCTTGGCGGCGCGCAGGTGGTCGTCGAGGTGCATCGACGAGTCGATCAGGAAGCGTTCGCGGCCGGCGACGACGGTGTGCCCGTCGACGACGCCGGTGACACCGAGCCCTTGGGTGTTGGCGAAGCTGTCGACTGGCGAGAGCTGACGTCCGCCGATGCGTGCCCCGTCGGCGATTGCCTCTGCGATCGGATGCTCTGAGGCATCTTCCAGTGAGCCGGCGAGGTGCAGCAGCTCGTCGCGGTCGACACCTCGTGCCGGCACCACGTCGACGAGCGCCATCGTGCCGGTGGTGACTGTGCCGGTCTTGTCGAGCACGATCGTGTCGACGCGGCGGGTGGACTCGAGCACCTCGGGGCCCTTGATGATGATGCCGAGCTGGGCGCCGCGCCCGGTACCGACCATGATCGCCGTGGGCGTCGCCAGGCCGAGGGCGCACGGGCAGGCGATGATGAGCACGGCGACGGCTGCGGTGAACGCCGCCGATGGGTCCTCGCCGACGCCGAGCCAGAACCCGAGTGTCGCCGCCGCCAAGGCGATCACGATGGGCACGAACACCGCCGAGATGCGGTCGGCGAGCCGCTGCACGGGCGCCTTGCCGGACTGTGCGTCCTGCACCAAGCGGGCGATCTGGGCCAACTGGGTGTCGGACCCGATCCGGGTGGCCCGCACGACGAGACGGCCACCGGCGTTGACGGTGGCACCGGTGACCGGATCGCCGGGACCAACCTCGACCGGCACCGGTTCGCCGGTGAGCAACGACGCGTCGATCGCCGAGGTGCCCTCGTCGACGACGCCGTCGGTGGCCACCTTCTCGCCAGGCCGGACCACGAACCTGTCGCCGACCGCAAGCTCGCCGACAGCGATGCGCTGCTCGCCGCCGTCGCGCAGGACACCGACGTCCTTGGCGCCGAGTTCCAGCAGCGCGGTCAGCGCTGCGCCAGAGCGGCGCTTGGCACGGGCTTCGAAGTAGCGTCCGGCGAGGATGAACGTGGTCACGCCGGCGGCGACCTCGAGGTAGACAAGGCTCGAGCCCATGTCGCGTTCGGCGGTCCACATGAACCCGTGCCGCATGCCCGGCTCGCCGGCATCGCCCAGGAACAGTGCGTACAGCGACCAGCCGAACGCGGCGAGCACACCGACAGAGATCAGCGTGTCCATGGTGGCCGTCGCGTGCCGCAGGTTGAGCCAGGCCGCCCGGTGGAACGGCCAGGCACCCCACGTCACCACGGGCGCTGCGAGCGTGAGCGACAGCCACTGCCAGTAGTCGAACTGCAGCGCCGGCACCATCGCCAGCAGGATCACCGGCACCGCCAGCACAGCGGATGTGATCAGCCGGTTGCGCAACGGCAACGTCTCATCGACTTCGTCAGATGACGAGGCGTCGTCGTCCGACTGCAGGCCCATGGTTCGTGCGGGTCGGGCCGTGTAACCGGCCGATTCAACCTGGGCGACGAGATCGTCGGTGCTGACGCTGTCGGGAGCGTGGATCTTGGCCAGCTCGGTGGCGTAGTTCACCGTCGCTGTCACGCCGTCGAGCTTGTTCAACCGCTTCTCGATGCGCGCTGCGCACGAGCTGCACGTCATCCCTTCGATCACCAGGTCGACCTCCGTCAGGTCCGCCGTTCCGATCCGCTCATCTGTGGCACTCATCGCCGGTCAGCCTCCGTGCGTGTCGTGGTCGTCCGCCGGTGCGTCGTCGGGCGTCGACGACGCGCTCGCAGCAGCGGCGGCGATGATCGAGGCGGTTCGCACCTCGTCGCCGTGCGAGAAGTCGAAGTACAGGCCATAGGTGCCACCTGTTGGCACCTCGACGGCGAAGCGCACCTGTGGCCCACCTGCGCCGTCGGTCTCATCGAGTGGATGCACATGGAGGTAAGCGAGGTCGCCGTCGCGGATCGCCACCAGGTGGCCGAGGGCCCCGAGATACGGCTGAAGGTCGGTGACGGGCTCGCCGTCCCGGGTGACGGTGATGGTCAGTTCCGATTCGGTACCGGCGACCAGCTCACCTTCGAACGCCACCTCATAGCCGTCGACAGTCGCGTCGGCCGCCGGCGCCGGGAGCTCCACCGGTTCGTAGTCGCCGGGCACGGTGAGGTCGGCGCCGAGCGTGAGTGCTTCACCGTCGGCCGGGACGAAGTCGGCGAACACCCGGTACGAGCCGGGCTCCAAGGCCGGTGCCGTCACCGTCCACACACCGTCGGCGTCGCGCTCTGGGTGCACGTGTGCGTAACCGGAGAGGTCGCGGCCGACGACGATGAGATGCAGTTCCTTGTCGTGCTCGACGGTGTAACCGGTGACGGGGCGGCCGTCAGGACCGTCGATCACGAAGGCCAGCTCACCCGGCCCGCCGGCGTCGACGACGGGAGTGCGCAGATCGAGCGTGTAGCCGCCCTGACTCATGGCGAGGCCGGGCGGGAGCTCTGCGGGCGCGACATCCGTGGCTGGATCGTCCTGGCCGGTGGGCTCGGTGTCAGTCGACGGTTCTGGTCCGAGCGTGGTGCCGACCAGCGCGCCACCGCCGAGCGCCAGGGCCAGCACGACGCCGTAGGCGCCGAGCTTCACTGACGGTGATCCGAAGTGCGTGCGATCCTCCGGCATGTAGTCATCATACGGGCGGGGGGTATCAGAATCCAACTCCGTCATCGAGCGGTCATCGGGTGACAGCCGGACCCGTCGGAGTAGCTGGGCGTTGAGGGCGACGACGATCGTGGACAAGCTCATCAGCACGGCACCGACGGCGGGTGACAGGGTGATCCCCGCCCAGGCCAGCGCCCCGGCTGCGAGTGGGATCGCCACGACGTTGTAGCCGGCGGCCCAGGCCAGGTTCTGGATCATCTTGCGGTAGCTCGCCCGGGACAGTCTGATGACACCGCCGACGCTGCGCGGGTCGCTCGAAGCGAGCACCACGCCGGCGGACTCGATCGCAACGTCGGTGCCGGCGCCAATCGCAAGGCCGACGTCGGCCCGCGCCAGTGCCGGAGCGTCGTTGACGCCGTCACCGACCATGGCCACCGTCTCGCCGCGTCGCTGCAGGTCGGACACGGCCTGGTCTTTGTCCTCAGGGAGCACTTCGGCGAACACCTCATCGATGCCGAGGTCACGTCCGACGGCCTCGGCGACCTGCCGGGCGTCACCAGTGATCATCGCCACCTTGACTCCCATCTGCTGCAGGTCGGCGACCGCCGCCAGCGCCTCGGGGCGCGCTTCGTCTTCGAGCGCGAATGCTCCGACGATCTCGTCGCCGCGGACCAGATGCAGCACTGCGGCGCCGCGCCCCCGCCATTCGTCGATCGAGGCGGTCAGCTCGCCGGGCACGTCGAGGTTGCGCTCCCGCAACAGGGCCGGACCGCCGACCGCGTAGGCGACCCCGGCGATGGTGGCTTGCACGCCGCGGCCGGACAACGCCCGGAACTCATCGGCCCGAGCGATCTCGCCGCGCTCGTGTGCGGCGGTCACGATGGCCCGGGCCAGGGGGTGCTCGCTGTCGGACTCGACCCCACCGGCGAGCCGCAGCACCTCGTCATCGTCGAGACCGCCGGCGGCGGCCACACCGGTGACGACATGGGCACCCTTGGTGAGCGTGCCCGTCTTGTCGAACAACACCGTGTCGATCGACCGCATCCGCTCCAGCGCAAGACGGTCCTTGACCAGGATCCCCGCCTGCGCCGACACCGCCGTCGACAGTGAGATCACGAGCGGGATCGCCAGCCCGAGGGCGTGTGGGCAGGCGATCACCAACACCGTCACACTGCGCACGATCGCGTCGTTCAGGTTGCCGATGGCCCACCAGACCAGGAACGTGAACACGCCTGCGGAAGCTGCGACGTAGAAGAGCAAGGCGGCGAACCGGTCCGCGAGGGCTTGGGCGCGGCTCCGGCTCTGCTGAGCATCTGCCACCAGCCGCTGGATGCCCGCCAGCGCCGTGTCGTCACCGACGGCGTCGACACGCACCCGGATCGACGAGTCCGTCGACACGGTCCCCGCCACCACGCGATCGCCCAGGTCCTTGGCCACCGGCTTGGACTCGCCGGTGATCATCGACTCGTCAAGCTCTGCTTCACCGCCGACGATCACTCCGTCGGCCGGTACGCGGCCACCGGGACGCACCAGCACGACGTCGCCGACACCGAGCGCACTGACCTGTACGTTGCGGACCTCGTCACCGTCGACCAGCTCGGCCTCGTCCGGCAACAGCTCAGCCAGCGCCGCCAGCGCGCCGCGGGCCTGGCCGATCGCTTTCATCTCCTGCCAATGGCCGAGCAGCATGATCGTCACCAGCGCCGCCAGCTCCCACCAGAACTCCAGGTCCAACGAATCAAGGCTGGTGGCCATCGACGCCACATAGGCGACCGTGATCGCCATCGAGATCAGCAGCATCATCCCCGGCTGGCGGCCCCGGATCTCGGCGACGCCGCCTGCCAGGAACGGCCACCCGCCCCACCAGAACACGATCGAGCCGAGCACCGGCCCGTACCACTCCATCGCCGGCAGCGAGAGTTCGTAGCCGAACCAGTCCATGACCATGTGGCTCGTCACGACGAGTGGCACAGTCAGCACCAGGCTCAACCAGAAC
>JACDHN010000042.1 GCA_013821025.1 Acidimicrobiia bacterium
GGTGAGGTGAGGTGAGGTGAGGTGAGGTGGGGTGGGGTGGGGTGGGTGGGGTGGGTGGGAGGGGGGTGGGGGTTACAGCATCGAGGTGTCGATGTCGAGGCCGAGGAGGGAGCGGCCAAGGGTGGCGTGCAGCTTGGGGGCCACCATGACGTGCTGGGTGGCGGTGTGCACGTCGCGCAGACACCGCTGCAGCACGCTGGCGCTGTACACGCTGGTGCCACCGGCGAGCGTGTAGGCGGTGTCGACGGCGGCGACAGCACACTCGGTGGCGTGGTTGGCCGCCAGCCGCATGGCGACGCGCCGGGCAACGTCGATCTGCCCGCCTGCCAGTGCCACGTCCCATGTGGTGGCGAGCTCGTCCAGCAGCAACGCCCGACCGCTTCGCAGCCGGGCCTCGGCGCGCGACACCTCGATCTGGGTGTATGGCTGCTCGGCCAACGATCTCGATGCGTACTGCGGGTGCTTGTCAGTGGCGAGCGCCACGAGCTCGTCGAGCGCATGGCGGGCGATACCGAGCGCCACCCCGGCGATGCCGACCGCCAACAAAGCGAACATCGGGAAGTCCGCCAGCGGCGCGTCGACCACGGGTCTGGTCGCACCTGGCTGCGTGGTGAACTCGGCGCCGACGAGCGCGTCGTCGACGGAGTAGTCGAGCGAACCAGTGCCGCGCATCCCCGACGTGTACCAGGTGTCGTGGAACTCGACCTCGGCGGCTGGGAACCAGCACAGACGGAACGTGCCGTCGTCGCAGCGCGCGCCGCCGACGATCCAGTGGCAGTGCTGGGTGCCACTCCCCCATTGCCAACGACCGGACACGCGGAAACCGCCGTCGACAGCGCTCGCTGTGCCGTTCGGGGCGAACACGCCGCCGGCCACCGAATCCAGCGGCCCGAAGATCGTGCAGGCGGTGTCGGCCGGCAGCAGTAGCGACAGCGACGAGGTGGTCGAGGCGATCATCGAGCACCAACCGGCGGCGCCGTCACCCTGTGCCACGGTCTCCACGGCCGTCACCAATGTCATCGGATCGACGCCAGGACCGCCGTACTCGGGCGGTACGCACAGACGCATCAAGCCAGCGGCGGTCAGCGCCTCGACGGTCGCCGCCGGAAGTCGGCGCGTTCGCTCGGCCTCGTCGGCGTTGGCTGCTGCGACACCGACCACCGAACGTGCCCGCTCGATGACTGCGGCGTCCATCGAGGTCAGCCCGACGCCTCGGCGCCGACCGCGATGGACGACCGGCCGGAGACGCTGGACCACGATTGGGCGCGCTCGACGTCGACGTCGCGGGGCAGCCCGAGCACTCGTTCGGCGATGATGTTGCGCTGCACCTCCGTAGTGCCGCCGCCGATGGTCAGCGCCGCCGAGAACAAGAACCCGTCGTTCCAGCTCGGCCCGGCGAGCGTGCCGCCGCCAGGACGCTCCGGCCCGAGGTTGGCCGAATCGGTGCCCGGCACGAACCCGCGCATGCCGTCGGCTCCCGTCAGCATTGCTTCGGCACCGATGGTGTCGCGGGCAAGGTTCATCACCGTCTGGCCGTGAACGTCGGCGAGCAGCTTGCGCACACTGGCCTCCGGTCCCGGCTGCTCGCCCTTCAGCCGGGCCGTCAGCGTGCGCGTCCTGATCAACTCAAGGATGCTGTGCTCGATGTAGATCTGGGCGTAGCGCTGGCGCAGCGTCGGGTCGGACACGCGCCCGGCCGCTGCGATCACGTCGAGCGCCGTCGGTCCGTTGCCCCACAGCACACCACCCGACGACAGCGAGATGCGCTCGTTGCCGAGCGTGACCTTGGCCAGCCGCCAGCCGTCGTGCTCGTCACCCACGAGGTTCTCCGCAGGGATGCGCACGTCGGTGAAGAACACCTCATTGAACGTGTGCCCACCTGTCATCTCGCCGATCGGGCGGATCTCGATGCCGTCGGCGTCCATCGGGCAGATGAAGTAGGAGATGCCCCGATGCTTTGGGGCATCCGAATCGGTGCGAGCCAGCAGGATGCCGAACGCGGCGATGTGGGCGCCGCTCGTCCAGATCTTCTGTCCGTTGACGATGAAGTGGTCACCGTCGCGCACGGCCCGGGTACCGAGGTTGGCGAGATCGCTGCCACTGCTCGGCTCGGAGAAGAGCTGGCACCAGAACTCCTCGCCGGTGAGGATCGGATTCAGATAGCGATGCTGCTGCTCGGGCGTTCCGGCGTACAGCAACGTGGGGCCTGCCCAACCGATGCCGATCGGGTTCACCGGCAGTCTCACGCCTGCCGCCCGTAGCTCGGCGTCGATGATCAGCTGATGTATCGGGTCGGCGTCGAGCCCCCAGGGCGCCGGCCAGTGCGGCGCCACATAGCCCGCCTCGGCGAGTTGCTGAGGTGTCGGCGATCGGTGGGCGGTCAGCCATTCCTGCACCGCCAACCGACGGGGATCGTCGTCGGACGGCATCGCGAAATCCATGGCCCGGAAGGTAGCGCTCCTTCCCGCGATCGGACCGGTCCAGCTGACGTAAGGTCGAACGATGAAGTTCGGTTTCGTGGTTCCGTGGGCCGACGCCACCGATGTTGGCGACCTGGCCGAGGCCGCAGAAGCCAACGAGTGGGACGGCCTGTTCGTGTGGGAACCGGTTTGGGGAGTCGACGCCTGGGTGAGCCTCGGGCTGGCCGCCGCGCGCACGTCGCGCATCCGCCTCGGCACCATGCTCACCCCACCATCACGGCGCCGGCCATGGGAACTGGCCAGCCAAGTGGCCACGGTCGACCGGATCTCCGATGGTCGCGTGACGCTGTCGGTGGGACTCGGCGCCGTCGACTCCGGCTTCGCCGCTTTCGGTGAGGAGTGTGATCGCAAAGTGCGGGCACAGCTGCTCGACGAGTGCCTCGACATCGCCACCGGGCTGTGGGCCGGCCAACCGTTCAAGTACGACGGTGCGCACTACCACGTGACGCCGACGGAGTTCCCGACGCTCGGCAACACCGTCCAGCAGCCACGGGTGCCGATCTGGTGCGTCGGCGCGCTCGGCCGCGAGCGCTCGATGCAGCGCGCTCTGCGTTGGGACGGTCTGATCCCCCAGGTGGTCGACGGAGGCACCGCCCGGGAGGCGACGCTCGAGGAGCTCAGAGATCTCCACGGCACGCTGCCGACTGATCGGCCCTACGACGTGGTCGTGGAGGGACGCGCTGGCGAACACTCGCCGGCGGCGTGGGCTGATGTCGGCGCCACATGGTGGATCGAGTCGATGTGGGACGCCGTCGGCCAGGCCGAACCCGTCGGCGCTGCGCTCGATCGGCTCGGTGACGGTCCACCCACGAATGGCGACTGACGCGCCCGCTCTGGAGCGAGTGTTCGCGCAGGCCGCCGCCGGACGACCCCCGCCTCCCGACGGCCTGCACGTCATGCCGGCGCCGCCAGGGCCCGTCGACGCCGTCGTCGGGTTCTCGTTCCACAACATCGTCGCCAGCGAACTCGACACCGACGAGGTGCGCGCCCAGGTCGATCCCGACGACCCCGCAGGGCCGCTGCGTGTGACGTTCCTGGCATGGTTGGCGAAGCGGTTGGGCACCACTGCCGGTTCCCTCGACGTCGTGCTGGCCTGCGCCGAAGCCCGCTCGATCGCCGCTCCTGCGTCGCACCCGTTCGCGCTTTCTCGTCGAGCCGACCTGGTGGAGCATCCGCGAGTGCGGCGGGCGGGCGAGTATCGCACCGATCTGATCGTCGCCGCCGACGACCGCCTGGACGCCGTTGCCGTGGCCGGAAGGGGGCTGGCCGGGCGGTGGGAGATCTCCTTCGAGCTCGACCAGCGGCGCCGCGGCGCCGGATACGGGAAGACGCTGGCGGCTCACGCCGCCGCGCTCGTCCCCGCCGGTCAACCCGTGTTCGCCCAGGTTGCCCCCGCGAACGCCGCCTCGTTGCGGGTGCTGCTCGCCGTCGGCTTCCGGCCGATCGGTTCCGAGGTGCTCTTCAGACGGGTGTGAGACGAACGGGCACAGCCTTGGAGACGGGAGTGTTGGAGCCTGCGGCCGTGCGGTGGATCGGCACCACGACGTTCGCCTCGGGAAAGTACGCAGCGCACGACCCTCTAGGAAGGTCATAGGGCACGACGGCGAAGCGCTCGGCCCTGCGCGACCCGTTGTCGTCGACGCCGACGATGTCGACGAGCTGGCCGGCCGAGAGCCCGCGGTCACTGACGTCATCTGGGTTCACGAACACCACGCGCCGGTTGCCGTGGATGCCGCGATACCGGTCGTCGGGCCCGTACAGCGTGGTGTTGAACTGGTCGTGGCTGCGGATCGTCGTCAGCGTGAGCGCGTCGGCTGGCAGTGAGGGTGCTGGCTCGAGCCGGGCGGGGGTCATCACGGCCCGCCCCTCCGGAAGCCGCGAGAAGTCGCCAGCACGCGCCGAGTTCGGCAGCTCGATGCCGTTGGGTTGGCGTACCCGCTCGTTGTAGTCGTCGAAGCCGGGCACCACCGCCTCGATCAGATCCCGGATGCGGTCGTAGTCACCCACCAGGTGCTCCCAGTCGACGGCGCTGCGGTCCCCCAGCGTGGCGCAGGCGATGCCGGCGACGATGCCCATCTCGCTGCGCACCTCGTCGGACGGAGGATCCAGCCGGCCGCGGGACCGGGTGACGATGCCCATCGAGTTCTCCGTTGTCACGAACTGGTCGATACCGCCGGTGCGGTCGGCGTCGGTACGAGCCAGGCACGGCAGCAGGATCGCCTCGTCACCGACGACGACGTGTGACCGGTTCAGCTTGGTGACGATCGAGACGTTCAGTCCCACATTCGTGAAGGCGTCGGCGGTGAACGCAGTGTCGGGCGACGCCGACAGCATGTTGCCGCCGAGTGCCACGAACACGTCGATGTCGCCGCGGTGCATGGCCTCGATCGACTCGACGACGTCCAAACCGTGGCGGCGCGGCGGTTCGAACCCGACCGCGTCGCCGAGCCGGTCGAGGAAGGCCGCAGTCGGCTTGTCGTAGATTCCGACGGTGCGGTCGCCCTGCACGTTGGAGTGGCCCCGCACCGGGCACAGCCCGGCTCCCTCCTTTCCGATGGCGCCCCGCATCAAGGCGAGGTTCACCATCTGGCGAATCGTGTCGACGGCCCGCTCGTGCTGGGTGATGCCCATCGCCCAGCACCACACGATCTTCGTGTGAGCGGCGAGCAGCTCGGCCAACTGCTCGATCGACTCGCGTGAGACCCCGCTCGTTGCCAGCAGGTCGTCCCACTCGCAGGCGTCGACAGCCGCCTCGACATCGACGAAACCAGTCGTGTGGGCGTCGACGAAGGCGTGATCGATGGCCGGCGAGCCCGACCGCTCGCACGCCAGCAGCGCCTTCTGCACGCCGAGCAACAGCGCCAGGTCTCCCCCGACGCGCACCGGGAGAAAGAGGCTGGCCAGGCTCTGACCGGTGATGGCCTGCTTCCACCGCCACGGCTTGGTGAAGTCCTGCGGATTGCGCACACTCACCAAGCCGGGTTCGCGCATCGGATTGATCGACACGATGGTGCCGCCGTGTTCGGCCACGCGCTGGAGGGCTGTCAGCATGCGGGGAGCGTTCGTGCCGGGGTTCTGGCCGATGACGACGACGACGTCGGCGGCCTCGATGTCCTCCAGCGTGACCGTGCCCTTGGCCACTCCGATCGTCGGCGACAGCGCCACGCCCGACGATTCATGGCACATGTTGGAGCAGTCGGGCAGGTTGTTCGTGCCAAGCTCGCGCACGAACAGCTGGTACAGGAACGCCGCCTCGTTGGACGCCCGGCCCGACGTGTAGAACACCGCCCGGTTCGGATCGTCGAGTGCGGACAACCGCTGGCCGATCACAGCCAGCGCCTCGTCCCACGAGATCGGCTCGTAGCGGTCCTCGCCTACCCGCTTGATGGCCGGCGCCGTCAGCCGTCCCGCCTCGTTGAACCACTGGTCGCTGCGCGCCGCCAACTGGTCGAGCGACTGCATCGAGAGCGCCTCGGGCGTCAGCCTCGTCGTCGTGGCAGCCTCGGCGACGGCCTTGGCGCCGTTCTCGCAGAACTCGGCGATCGAGCGGTCCTTGGGGTCTGGCCAGGCACACGACGGACAGTCGAAGCCGTCGTGCTGGTTGAGCCGGGCGAGCAGCGGCAGCGTGTGCTTGAGCCCGGTCTGATTCAGCGTTACCGACACGGCGCTCGCCACGGCCCGGAACCCGGCGGCCTTGCCCCCGTGCTCGGAGATCTTCAGCTCGCCGGTCGGTTCGGCCGGCGCGACCGCCCGTTGGCGAGGCTCCATGGCCCCACGGTACGCCGAGTTCGACGGCGCGGCACCTTTCACGTCACCGGCTCGTCGATCGCCCCCGGTTCGCGACCGCTGGCATCCTCGCTTGTTCCCTGCGGGGAGCGCCGTCAGTCGGGCATGGCGTCGGCCGGGACGCGGCCGTAGCCGATCAGGTTGCTGGTCCAGTAAGTACTGAGGGTGCTCTCGCCCACCGGGTACCTGCTGTTGCGGGCGTGGACGATCGTGTCGTTGCCGGCGTAGATGGCGACGTGGCTGACCTCACCGCTGTAGCCGTAGAACACGAGGTCACCTGGCTGGAGCTCGTCCTCGCTGATGCGTTCGGTCCAGTTGTATTGGGCCGTCGAGTTCCTCGGGATGGAGCTGACGCCGGCTTGATTCCAGGCGTAGGAGGTGAGGCCGGAGCAATCGAATCCGGTCTCGGGACTCGAGCCGCCTGACGTGTAGGGCCGGCCGATCTGCTGGCGGGCGTGATCGGCAGCGGTCTCTCCAGCCGGCCTGCAAGCCGAGAGGCCTGCGACGAGTGCCAGAAGGACCACCGCGAAAGCGGCTGGAGCGATGCGGAGTCGTGTCGTCATGTGTGAGTTCCCAAGGTTTCGTGTCGTTTGGATGACGACCGTAACCTAATCGCAATCTTGGCGGCAACGACGCCACCGGGCGATTCTCTCGAGATTGCTCACGAGCGGGCGCAGTTGTGATCGGATCCAGAGCGCTGGATACCGTGCGGATCCATGACTGATCAGCTCGGGTTCGACGGACAGGTTACGATCATCACCGGAGCAGGCGGCGGGCTCGGTCGCGAGCATGCCGTGCTCATGGCGTCGCGAGGTGCGCTGGTCATCGTCAACGACCTCGGTGGAGCCGTCGACGGCACCGGCAGCGACCAGAGCGCCGCCGCCAAGGTCGTCGAAGAGATCACGTCCGCCGGCGGCGAAGCCGTCGCCAACACGAACTCCGTCGCCACCAGGGAAGGCGGCGAGGCGATAGTGCAAAGCGCAGTCGACGCCTTCGGCAAGGTCGACATCGTCATCAACAACGCCGGCATCCTGCGCGACAAGGCGTTCCACAACATGGGCGAGGAGCTCGTGGCGCCCGTGCTCGACGTCCACCTGCGCGGCGCCTTCAACGTCACCGGCCCGGCGTGGAAGCGGATGCGTGAGCAGGGCTACGGACGGATCATCAGCACGTCATCGGCGGCAGGCCTGTTCGGCAACTTCGGTCAGGCCAACTACGGCGCTGCGAAGATGGGCCTCGTCGGGTTCA
Organism: Acidimicrobiia bacterium; assembly: GCA_013821025.1. Lineage (GTDB taxonomy): Bacteria > Actinomycetota > Acidimicrobiia > Acidimicrobiales > Ilumatobacteraceae > JACDHN01. Next base: position 7,515 of record JACDHN010000042.1, read on the forward strand.
CGAAGGTGCTCGCCGTCGAGGGCGCGAAGTACAACATCAAGGCCAACGCCATCGCCCCGCTGGCGAGGACCCGGATGACAGAAGACCTGCTCGGCGCGTTCGGCGACTCGGTCGGGCCAGAGTTCGTCGCCCCGCTCGTGACATATCTCGCCCACGAGTCGTGCGAACCGACTGGCCGCGTGTTCTCCGTTGGCGGCGGGCGCGTCGCCGAGGTGTTCGTGGGCGAGACCACGGGTTGGGGCAGCCGCTCGCTGTCGCCGGAGGACGTGCGCGACAACTGGTCGACCATCACCGATCGCGAGGCCTACAGCGTGCCGGCGGGCATCGCCGATGAGACCGGCCTGTTCATCAACTTCCTGCAGTCGGCCCTTTGAGACGCCGCTCCGTACGTGCACGGGCGCTCACCGGCGTCTGGCAAGCTGACGAACCATGAGTGACTCGTTCCGAGACCGAGACTTAGACCGAGACCGAGACCCTGACCGCGATCGCCAACCGGTCGCCAGCGGCCGTGGCGGACCGTCGCCCCTGCTCATCGCCTTCGTCATCATCGGCATCCTGGCGTTGGTCTTCGTGCTGCAGAATCGCGAGGCAGCCCAGATCGAGTTCCTGTTCATCCAGGTCGAAAGCCAGGTGTGGGTCGCCATCGCCATCGCCATCGGCGTCGGCGTGCTGCTCGACCGACTCATCTCGGCGTGGTGGCGGCGCAACCGCTGACGTGACGGATCCCGGCGGTCCCGAACCTGCCGTCCACGACTTCGGGGGAACCGGTCCCCCGCTGCTGATCTCGCACGCCACCGGCTTCCACGGATATTGCTACCAGCCGATGGCGGAAGCCATCGCCGACCACGTGCACGCCGTCGCCTTCGACTACCGGGGCCACGGCGACACGCCGGCACCCGAGGGGTGGGAGGTGGACTGGGAGGAGTACGCCGACGATGCCGAAGCCGTCGCCCTCCGGCTCGCCGAAGCCCACGGAGGACGGCTCACCGCGTTCGGGCACTCGATGGGTGGGACGTGCCTGCTGATGGTGGCGTACCGGCACCCGGCCCTGTTCGAGCGCCTGGTGCTGTTCGAGCCGATCGTGCCGAGGCCGGGCGGGCCTGGACCTGTCGAGCCCGACGAGTCGCCGCTCGTGGCGGCGGCGAGACGTCGCCGGGACACGTTCGGCTCACGCGAGGAGGCGTTCGCCAACTACGCCAACAAGCCGCCGCTGAACGTGTTCCACCCTGACGCCCTGATGGCGTACGTCTCGCACGGCTTCGCCGACGACGTGGAGGGCGTGCGGCTGAAGTGCTCGCCGCAGCTCGAGGCGGCCACGTTCGCCGCCGGGGGCCGTCACCACACCTGGGAGTACTCGCGGCACATCGACGTCCCGGTCCTGGTCGTGAGCGGCAAGACCGGCCCCGATCAGGGTCCCGCATCGATGGCGCCGCTGATCGCCGAGGAGTTGCCGCGGGGCGCAATGTTGCGGCTCGATCGGGTCGATCACTTCGGGCCGATGTCGCACCCCGACCTCATCGGACAGGTCATCACGGACGCGATGGGTACCCGATTCGTGTAACACCCCTGCCGTACGATGAACACATCATGGACGCGAGCCCGGCCTACCCCGTCCCGACGAGCCTGTCGCCGAGCAGGGTCGAATCGTTCACGTCGTGCCCACTGGCGTTCCGCTTCGGTGCCATCGAGAAGCTGCCAGAGCTCCCCAACATCCACACCCTGCGCGGTTCTCTCGTGCACAGGGCACTCGAGCTGGCGTTCTGCTCCACCGGTCCTGAACGCACGCCTGAGCTGTTCCACCGCTCGCTCGAGCTGGCGCTTTCGGAGTACGAGCAGGATCCTGAGTTCATCGAGCTGCGGCTCGACGACGAGGTAGTCGAGCACTTCCGCCAGGAGTGCCGCTCGCTCGTAGGGCGCTACCTCACGATGGAAGATCCGACACAGGTGCGCGCCATCGGGCTCGAGTTGCGACTCGAGGCCAGCGCCGGGCCACTGAACCTGCGCGGCATCATCGACCGTCTCGAGCTCGATGAACACGGCGGGCTCATCGTCACCGACTACAAGACCGGGCGCGCTCCCATGCAGCACTTCGAGGGGCGCCGCCTGGGTGGCGTGCACTTCTACTCGTTCCTGTGCGAGGCCGTGTTCGGCGTGCGACCGAGCGCCATCCGGTTGATGTACCTCGGCAGCGGCGAGACCATCGAGGCCCGGCCAACCGAGCGGTCGGTGCAGTTCGTCACCATGAGGGCAAGCGCCGTGTTCGCCGCCGTGGAGCGGGCGTGTGTCACCGGTGACTTCCGGTCGCGACCGGGCCCGCTCTGCCCGTTCTGTTCGTTCCAGCAGTGGTGCCCCTCGTTCGGGGGCGATCCCACGATCGCCGCCGTAGAGGCGCCCTTGCGCCGCGCCGTGGTCGCGGCGTGAACGAGCGCAGCGAGCAAGGCTTCAACAGCGCCACGAGCGCGACTCGTCCTGCCCCCGGGCGGTACGACCTCGGCGCGAAGGTGGCGGCGTTCGACCGCAGCGTCGACGGTGTCATCGAGCGGATGCGCGGCCACCGGGTGCCCGACACCGTGTTCGTGACCGCCAGCCGTCTCGGCGACTGGAGCCTGATCTGGCACCTCGTCGGCCTGACCAGGGCCGTGGTCGAGGGGCGACGTGGGCTGCGGCGCAGCCTGGTGTTCGCCGGCCTGCTCGGTGCGGAGAGCCTGATCGTCAACCAGGGTCTGAAGCGCCTCTTCAACCGCCAGCGCCCCACGATCGCCGGTGACGACCGGCTCCGCGTGCGCAAACCGTTGACGTCGAGCTTCCCGTCCGGCCATGCGTCGGCCGCCGGGTTTGGCGGTGTCGTCCTTACGGATCAGGAGGGGCCGCGCAGCGCCGTCCTGTGGGTGCCGATGGGCGCAACGGTGGCGTTCAGCCGCGTATACGTGCGCATCCACCACGCCTCCGACGTGGTTGCAGGTGTTGCTGTCGGGGCAGCACTCGGCACCGTCGGCCGCGGCGTCTCCCGCCGGCTGCTGCGCACGAACGTGCTGCGCTGAGCTCCCTTTGCGAGGGGAATGAAACGTCGTACGTCGACGTTGTGTCCGGCATGGTCCGATCCTTCGCCGTCACGTTCGACTACCGCTGCCCCTACGCCCGGATCGCCCACGATCACGTCGTCGCTGCACTGGCCGACGGGGCCGAGTGGGACGTCACGTTCCTGCCCTTCAGCCTCGGTCAGTCACACGTGGAGGAGGGCCAGCCCGACATTTGGGGTCGACCCGAGGACGATTCGGGGCTGTTGGCACTCCAGGTCGGCATCGCCGTACGTGACACGCAACCCGACATGTTCCTTGCCGTGCACAGTGCGTTGTTCGCTCTGCGACACGATCGCGGCGCTGATCTTCGCCAGCGGGAGCTGCTCGACGAGGTGTTGACCGACGCCGGCACCGACGTCGAGGCGGTGTGGGCCGAGGTGGCCACCGGTCGTCCCTTGGCCACCATCGAGAAGGAGCACACCGGTTTCGTCGGCACGCACGACGTGTGGGGTGTCCCGACGTTCATCGTCGACGAGCGGGCCGTGTTCGTGCGCCTGCTCGACCGCCCTGCCGACGGTGCGGAGGCCAACGCAGCGATCGAGCGCATCCTCGACGCCATCGATTGGCCGCTGCTCAACGAGTTCAAGCACACCTCGATTCCCCGCTGATCGATCGCCATCGGCGTTGCCGATGACCGTTGCGTATCCTGCATCCGTGGCTGCACCAGAGAAGTACGACACGCGGATGAGCGACGCCGAGGGGCTGATGTGGCGTCTCGAGAAGGATCCGTATCTGTCGTCGACGTTCTCGACACTGACGATTCTCGACCAGCCGCCCGATCTCGACGTTCTGAGGACGCGTATGGAGCGGGCGACGTGGATCGTGCCGCGCCTACGCCAGCGGGTGCAGCCGTCGCCGGTCAACCTGCAGG
>JACDHN010000244.1 GCA_013821025.1 Acidimicrobiia bacterium
TTGCCGAAGTCGACGTGCCGAACCCGCCGGCCGACCCCAACATCAACTACCGAATGATCGACGGATGCTTCCGGTCCAGAGGCGTGTACCCCTGCTGAACGAGACGCAGATCCTGGAGACGAGAAGCACCTGATGGCCGCCGAAACCGGCACATCCGCAACCGCCCTGCAACACGGCGTCGGAGAATGCCTCCCACAACGACCGAGAACAGATTCGACTCGGCATCTCAAACGGGAGGTACCACCGTGACCACTACCCCTGCTCTTGTTCCTCATGGCCGGCGGCACCGTCTCGTCGGTGTAGCGGTGTCGGCGGCGGTCGCTCTACCGCTGATGGTTAGCGGTGGCAACACGTCGGCCGGCGCGTGGGATGGGGGCGGTGAGGATCCGGTCGTCGCCTGGAACGCCATCGCCGGCGACGCCGCGCTGGCGTCGTGCATCGCACCGGCCAACGATCCGCTCCACGAGTCGCGGATGTATGCGATGACCCATGTCGCCGTCCATGATGCCCTCAACGCCATCGATCGGCGCTCGGAGCCGTACGCCTTCCATCCGCCGCCACGGCCAGCGGCATCCCCCCTGGCAGCCGTGGCGGCGGCTGCCCACGGCGTGTTGGTGCCGGCGCTCCAGGACCTCCCTGACATCTTCCCGCCCGAGTGCATTGCCGCCGGCGTGCAGCTGGTCGAGGACGCCTACGACGACGCACTGGCGGAAATCCCTGACGGGAGGGCGAAGACCCAGGGCATCGCCCTCGGGCGGGGTGCCGCGGCCACAATCGTGGCATTGCGGTCCGCCGACGGTTCTGACACGTTGATGGTCGATCCGAACTATCCCCAGGGTGACGAGCTGGGTGAGTACCGGTTCACGCCCGGCACGCCCTTCGCGTTCGCACCGGGGTGGGGTGACGTGGCGCCGTTCGTCCTCAAGGACGCCTCCCAGTTCGGCGCCCGTCGCCCCTACCGGGTCACGAGCAGGCGATATACCCGCGACTTCAACGAGGTCAAGCGGCTCGGCGGGGACGGCACGCCAACGAGCCCGAGCGCGCGCACGCCGGACCAGACGCAGATCGCGCTGTTCTGGGTCGACAGCTCTCCGCTGTCGTGGAACCGGATTGCCAGGACCGTGTCGACCTCGGCCGGTCTCGACACGTGGGAGAACGCCCGCCTGTTCGGCCTGCTGAACCTGGCGATGGCGGACGGGTACATCGGGTCGTTCGAGACGAAGTACGACTTCAACTTCTGGCGCCCTGTCACGGCGATCCAGTTGGCGGCCGATGACGGCAACCCCGACACGGTCGCCAATCCATCGTGGATGCCACTCGTCACGACGCCGCCGATCCCGGACCACGACTCGGCCCACGCCGTCGAGGGGGCCGTCGCCGCGGAAGTCTTCCGCCGATTCTTCAGGACCGACCGGATGTCGTTCGAGGCCTGCAGCTTGACCCTGCCAGAAGGCCAGCAGTGCGACGACGCCACACCGGTGCTCCGCTCGTTCGACAGATTCTCCGATGCGGCGGACGAGAACGGTGAGTCGAGGGTCCTGGTCGGCTTCCACTTCCGTCACGCCGTCGACGACGGCCTTCACCACGGCAAGCGCATCGCCGACCGCGCTGTCGGACGGTTCCTGCGCCCAGTGTCCGGGCGCGGTACGGCACCCCCGGACACTGGGCGAGCTCCCTGATGCTCGCGTGACCTACGCACAGAACGTCACGGACTTAGATGTCCCCGGCATCGACTACGCCGTCTAGGCCCGTCGGCGTTCCCATGACCTGCATCGTTCCAGTTCTGGGGTCGCTGTCTAGGCTCGGCGAGTGGTAACAGAGCTTGATCTGGGGCTGGGCGACGGTCGCACGCTGCACGCCTACGACACGGGGGTGAAGGGCGCCGCCGGTGGCCTTGCCGTTCTCTGGCACCACGGCACGCCGAACATCGGCGCGCCTCCCGAGCCCCTTTTTCCCGCCGCCAAGCGGCTCGGCATCCGCTGGGTGTCGTATGACCGGCCCGGATACGGCGGATCGACCCCTCACCGGGGCCGGGACGTGGCATCAGCTGCCTCTGACGTCTCCAGTGTCGCCGATGCACTGGGCATCGACCAGTTCGCGGTCATGGGTCATTCCGGTGGCGGTCCGCACGCCCTGGCATGCAGTGCGCTGCTACCAGAACGGGTTCTCGGTGTGGTCAGCGTGGCCGGGCTGGCGCCGTTCGGCCTCGAGGGACTCGACTGGTTCGCCGGCATGACGGCCTCCGGCGCAACGTCTCTTCGAGCCGCCGCCGAGGGACGCGCAGCGAAGGAGCGGTACGAGGCGTCGGGCGCCGAGTACGACCCGGAGTTCACCTCAGCAGATCTCGCCGCACTCTCTGATGAGTGGTCCTGGCTGGCCGACGTCGTCGGTCCAGCCGTAGCAGCTGGCCCGGGCGGGCTGATAGACGACGACCTTGCCTACGTCGCCCCGTGGGGATTCGACCCCACCCAGGCGATCGCGCCGGTCCTGTTCCTGCACGGTGGACGGGATCGGGTCGTGCCGAGCTCGCACAGCGCGTGGCTCGCTCGCCGCTGCCCCTCGGCAGAAGTGCGGTTCTCGTCGGACGACGGACACATCTCGATCCTCAACTCCGCCAGCGCGGCCATGGACTGGCTTCGGGCGCACGCCGAGTAGCACTCGGCTGCGAGACCGTTAGACCGATCCCGATCAGATGCAGCCGTGACCACGGAGGCCGTGGCCGATTGTGCCACAACGCAAGCCAGCCACGCATACATTCGAACCGGTGTCGGATTCTGGGTGTCCCGTTCGTCGTCCTCGCGTACGAAGTTCGACCGAACAAAGGAGCTGAGAATGAGATACATGATGTTCGTGGCAATCGACCCCGAGGCCGAGCTCGACGATCCGGACGAGGACAACATCGACGAGTGGGTTGCGCGTCACGATGCCAGCGGGGCGCGGGTGATCGGCGACCGGCTGCGGCCGGTCGATGACGCCACGACCGTCCGGCGGCGCAACGGCAAGGTGCTGGTAACTGATGGTCCCTTCGCCGAGTCGCGGGAGTGGATCGTCGGATTCGACATTCTCGAGTGTGCCGACCTCGACGAGGCGATCGAGATCGCGTCGCAGCACCCGATGGCACGCGGCGGCCGACTGGAGCTGCGCCCGTTCTGGACCGATGAGGAGCCGGGCGGATCGACAGCGTGAGCCGGGGTGGGCGCGCCGACGACGACGTGCGCTGCGCGCTCGCCCGTGCGATGTCCGAGGAGCGGCTGCGGATCGTGGCCACCCTGATCAGCACCACCGGCGACTGGGACCTTGCCGAGGATGCCGTTGCCGACGCCGCCCAGCGTGCGCTCCAGCGCTGGCCGTGCGATGGCGTTCCGGACAACCCCGCCGCGTGGCTCACCACGACCGCCCGCCGCCGGGCGATCGATCTGATCCGTCGTTCGCAGACCGAGCGCACGAAGCTTGCGGAGGTTGCCGTGTTCGAGGAGCGTGGCCGCGTTTGCGAAGGGGGCCGGGGCGACTCGCCAATGGACGACGACCGGCTGCGCCTGGTGTTCACGTGTTGCCACCCGGCGCTGTCGATGGAGGCTCGGGTTGCCCTGACGCTCAAGGTGGTCGGGAACCTTCCGACCGCAGCGATCGCCCGCGCCTTCCTCACCTCGGAAGCGACCGTGGGGCAGCGGCTGCTGCGCGCGAAGCGGAAGATCGCGCATGCCGGCATCCCCTACCGGGTGCCCACCGTCGACGCTCTGCCAGAGCGGCTCGAGGGCGTGCTCGGCGTGATCTACCTGATCTTCACCGAGGGCTACGCCGCGACAACCGGCGGGGTCGCCGACGAGGCGATCCGGCTCGGCCGGCTGGTCGTCGAGCTGATGCCCGAGTCCGACGAGGCTCGCGGCCTGCTGGCGCTGATGCTGCTGCACCACTCGCGCCGCGACGCTCGGATGGTCGACGGAGAGCTGGTCACTCTCGAGCAGCAGGACCGCTCGAGATGGGACGCGGCGGCGATTGCCGAGGCGCTCGCCCTGGTTGGTGATCCCGACGTCGAGCGCGGCAGCTACCGGCTGCAGGCTGACCTGGCCGCCGTCCACGCCACCGCGCCGGACGCCGCTGCAACGGACTGGCTCGCGATCGTCGCCTTGTACGACGAGCTGCTGGAACGGTATCCGTCACCGGTCGTGGCGCTGAACCGGGCGATCGCACTCGGGATGTGTCACGGCCCACTGACCGGCCTCGCGGCACTCGACGACCTCGGGGAGGATCCGAGGCTCGACGGCTACCACCTGTTGCTCACCGCTCGCGCGGAACTCCTGGCGCGAGTCGGCCGCACCGCCGAGGCGTTGGCGTCGTTCGACCGTGCCATCGAGCTGGCGCCGACCGCTTTCGAGCGCCGCCAGATCGTCCGACGCTGCGGCGAGCTGCGGTGAAGCAGCGTCCCGCCACTTCAGACGCGTCGGGCGAAGCGGTTGGTGGCCGCCACGTTCGCCGAGTTCATCGACCCGCCGCCGTGGCCAGCGTCGTCCAACAGTTGGAGTTCGGCATCGGACCAACGTGCCGCCAAGTTCCACGGCACATCCGCGGGACCACTGATGTCGAGTCGACCGTGGATCAAGACACCGGGGATGCCCGTGAGCCGGTCGGCGTTATCCAAGAGCGCTTCCTCTTCCAGGAACGCCGCGTTGCTCCAATAGTGAGTGACGAGTGTGGCGAAGCCGAGACGGAAGCGGGGATCATCGAAGCGGGTGTCGTG
>JACDHN010000245.1 GCA_013821025.1 Acidimicrobiia bacterium
AGGAGTTCACGAGAGCGATTCGCGCAGGAGCAACCTACGTGAACGTCCACAGCGTGGGACGTCCGGGCGGTGAGATCCGCGCCCAGCTCGGCGATGACCACGACCACGACCACGACCACGATCGCGACGACTGAACCTGCCGCCCGCCCGTCAGACGAGCCGTCGTTCGTTGGCCCAGGCGGTCAGTTGGTGGCGGTTCGACAGTTGGAGCTTGCGGAGTACGGCTGAGACGTGGGTCTCGATCGTCTTGACGGAGAGGCAAAGGCGCGAGGCGATCTCCTTGTATGAGTAACCGCGGGCGATGAGCCGCAAGACCTCGCTCTCGCGTGCGGTCAGCCGGTCCAGGTCGGGGTCGATGGGAACCGGTTCGTCGTTGGCGAAGGCGTCGAGCGCGAACCCGGCGAGCCGGGGGGAGAACACCGCCTCGCCGGCGTGGACCCGCGCGATGGCGTCTCGCAGGTGCTCGGCGGCGATGGTCTTGGTCACGTAGCCGCGGGCGCCAGCCCGTACGACTCCGATCACGTCGTCGACGGCGTCGGACACGGACAGGGCGAGGAACTTCGTGTCAAGTCCGTGTCCGCGGAGTCCATCGATCACGGTACGGCCGCCTCCGCCTGGGAGGTGCACGTCGAGCAGCACGACGTCAGGCCGCGCCGCTCGGATGACCGCAACGGCTTCCTCGACCGACGCAGCCTCACCGACGACCTCGAGCTCTGGACGTCCGTCAGCTACCACCCCGGCCAGCTCGGCCCGTACACCGGCTCGGATGAGCGCGTGGTCGTCGACGAGCACGATGCGGATGATGGTCATCGGTTGTCGGACCTCGGGATGCGAACCTCGACCTCGGTGCCGGTGCCTGGCTGGCTGATCACGGTCGCCTTGCCGCCAGCACGCGCGGTGCGGCCGATGATCGAGTCCGTCAGTCCATGGCGGTCGGTAGGCACGGCTGTGGGGTCGAAGCCGACTCCGGTGTCGCGGACATACCCCACGAGCTCTCGATCGTCGACCTCCACGAACACGTCGATGTGGCCGGCGCCGGCGTGGCGAGCGGCGTTGGTGGCGGCTTCTCGCAAGGCGCCGAGAAATGCGCGGGTCGTTTCGTTCAGCGGATGGTCACCAACCGTGACGGCGTCGACGCGCACGGTGTGGTCGACCTCGATCGTGGCCGTCATCGCCTCCACGGACGCTGCCAGTGTCGTCGGCTCGCCCATCGGTCGGCCACCATAGAGCCACGACCGGAGCTCACGCTCTTGGCGCCTGGCGAGGTTGGTCATGTGTCGGGGATCGTCGGCCCGTTGGATCAGGACCAGGATCTGGAGCACCGAGTCGTGCAGATGGGCGGCCATCGTCGCTCGCTCTTCCTCGCGTACGCGCAACATTCGTTCGTCGTCGAGGCTCGTGAGGAGCCGGCCCATGAGTGGAGTAGCGATCACGGCGATGCCGGCGACGGCGACGGCGATGGCGCTGGCGGAACGGCCGACATCGGCGAGACCACCGGTTCGTTCGGCGAGCGCAGCAACGCCCGAGACAGCAAGCACGAGGCCGGCCGTCACGCGGATCGCCGGTCGCGCCAGGTGTCGCGCCGATGTCCCGGTGCGCTCTACGCGGCCCGATGTCCACACCAGCGCAACCGCTATGGCCACCAGCGTGGCCGGCACCATGATCCCATCGCCGGGCCACAATCCAACGGTGCGGGCGAGCACCAAGACGGCGATCGTGATCGCACCCACTGCCAGCTCGCGGCGTCGATCGAGCACGGCCGGGGTACGCGTCCTGATGTCATCGCGACCGGTCGACGGCGAGTCGGGCGGGACGGACATCGCGAAACCGATGGCGTAGAGCATCAGACCAAGGCCACCGACGAGGGTCAGAAGGCCGATGGCAGCCCGCACAACGGTGGGCTCCACACGCCATCGGGCGGCGTGGGCGCCGACCACGCCGGTGAGGATGCGGTCGCGGCTGCGAGGCGGGCGTCGATCCGAGCCTGCCGAGGGTGCCGGTGATGCGGTTGAGACGGTTGCGGCTGATTCGACGTCTCGGTCGGCGATCACCGTCATGATCTCCATCGTCGCACGCTCGGAACATCCCGAACATCAGGGATCACCCCCGATCATCGCCTGAGAACCAGGGTCATCCCCGATGGTGCGCGCCGCTGGCTCTCCCTACCGTCGCGATCGTGGAGACGATGACCGATGGACCCGATCGCACCGGGCCGGAATCGACTCACGGCATCGAACCCGAACTTCCCGAACACAGTACGTCGTCTGGGCGCGTGATCGGTGGCGTCGCCGTCGACCTGGCGGGCCGACTTGGCGTCGACCCGCTGTGGCCGCGCCTGGTGTTCGTCGGACTTGCTCTGTTCGGCGGCTTGGGAATCGTCGTGTATGCCGGACTCTGGCTGATGCTGATCGCGGCCCGGCGATCCGGTTGGTCGGTGCTCCGATACGTAGGGGGCGCCGTGCTGCTGGTTGGCTGCGCTTTCGTTCTCAGCGACGGACGCAGCGACCTCATCGACGGCCCGCTGGCGCTGGCGGCGTTGCTCACCGGCATCGCCGTTGCCCTGTGGCAACCGCATTACGTTCCGGCACTTGTCGACTGGCGCTCACAGCCCGACGAGACAGCCGACGGTCCCCCAGCAGGCGCGCCTGCGGGCAGAGCGATCCGTCGCACGCTGGACTGGCGCCGGCGGCGACGGCCACGTTCTGTGCTGGGCCGGGCGGTACTCGGTGCCGCATTCCTGACTGTTGGGGGCCTCGCCCTGATCGACGAACTGAACGGCGGCCGCTTACATCCCGAACAGTGGCTCGGGACCGCCGCCGCAGTCTGTGGCACCGGCACCCTGATCGGCGCCTGGCGCGGCCGAGCGTTGTGGCTCGTGTTGCCCGGCCTACTGTTCGCCGGCTCCGGATACGTCGCCGGGCACGTGGCGCGGGCTGGTGTCCAGACGTGGCGATGGGGCGACGCCTACTACTGGATCGGCGCAGACGGACAGACCCTTCCCGTCCAGGGTGATCCCGGCCGAGTGATCGGCTCGGCTTACCTCTACATCGACGACGTCCCAGCGACCCCTCGCGAGCTCTCCCTGCGGACGGGCATCGGCGACGTCGTCATCACACTCGACGACGACGTCACGCTCGAGGTTCTGGGCCGACTCCACGACGGCCGGATCAGCGTCGACGACGTGGACCAACCCACGACCGACAACCGCACGACCCTCGTGCTCGGCCCGGACGGTCCTAGTGACGTGACCGTCAACGTGGCGATCAGCAGCGGCGACATCCGAGTCGTCCGCACCGAGATCACACCGACACGTGAACCCAGAAGACGGCCCGCCGCCGCCCCGTTCGTGGAGGACACGCTCAGCTCGCGTGTCGTCGGGATCGGTGAAGGGTTGATGATGGGCTCTGATGGGACCGTGCTGTTGCCCGGCCCCGACAAGACGGGACCACTGGCCGGCGCGATCTCACCGACGGGAACGATCTGGGCAAGCGCCGACTCGCAGCGACGCCCTGACGGGGTCACGGTGGTCACCGGAGCAGCCACAGAATTCGAATACCTCGTACTTCCCAACCAGATGGTGATCACGCCGTCGGGGGTGCTCGTCGATGTCCCGGCGGCCCGGGCCGAATTGCTCGACGACGCCACACAACCTGGTGCGGTGCCTGGCACGGCAATCGACGGCAGAGAGGAGTGACGTGGAGCCACACCGATTCCACCCGCTCAACGCAGTCGTGGGAATCATGCTCGTCGTTGTGGGCGTGGTGACGGCGACGTTTGATCTGGATCAGCTCGCCGACAACAGGGTGGCGGCGGGCAGCGCCGCTATCGCCCTCGTCGGCCTGGCCCTGTTGCCTTGGCACTGGCGAGCACAGCGACCCTCATCGCACATGGACGAGACGCCCCACCACTAATACGATGCTCGACAGAGCAAGTGTCCGTCGTCATGTGCGTACCGGGAGCTCCGCCGGCACCTAGGCCTGATCGGCGGCGGCTTGGATCGCGGCCACGTCGATCTTCTTCATGCCGAGCATGGCCTTCATGGCTCGCCGGGCGCGGTCCTCGTCCGGGTCGCTCAGCAGCTCCCCCAACGCGACGGGGATGACCTGCCAGGACAGTCCGTACCTGTCCTTCAGCCAACCGCATGGGCCCTCCTCGCCACCGTCGGAGAGCTTGGTCCAGTAGTAATCGACCTCCTCTTGGTCGGCGCAATTGATCAACAGCGAGACCGCCTCGTCGAAGGTGAACTCGGGGCCGCCGTCGATTGCGGTGTACTGCTGACCGTCGAGCACGAAGTCAACGGTCATCACGGTGCCGGCCGGTCGCGGACCAGCCTCGCCGTAGTAGGTGACGTTCGTGATCTCCGAGTTCGGGAACACCGAGACATAGAACTCGGCGGCCTCCTCGCTCTCGGTGTCGAACCAGAGGTTGGGTGTGATCCGGGGCATGGCACTCCTCCTGTCGTCGCGTTTCACTTCACCTGTACTGACCGTTGTACCGGTCGAAAATCATCGCAGTCCGGATGGACCGAAATTCCGTTCACGCGCGAAATCTCCGCGAGACGTTCACATCCGCTTCACATGCTGTTTGCGTCCCGGCGTGGGCGATGGCGTGATCCGCACGGCTACGGCGACGACGACCTGCGTGAGTGGCACCGCCGCCAACACGGCGACGAACCGGCCACGCCGACGAACTGAGATTCGGCGACGGCAGGGTGCGCGAGCGCCCTGCCG
>JACDHN010000246.1 GCA_013821025.1 Acidimicrobiia bacterium
GGCCGATGGCGAGGACGGCAGCGACGACTGAGAGGCGCAGACCACGTCGGCGGAGGGGACGGTGTCGATGAAGATTCGTCATTACGACTCACCGTAGTAGGACCCACGACGGATCAGGCGTCGGGTGGCGCTCGCCCGTGTGGCTCCTCCCCGCCGGGCAAAGCCCTCTCGCACCCGCAGATCGTCCGTGACCGGTTCCGAAGATTCCGCTTCGCCCCCGAGCGTCTCTCTACCGCCGCGGCCCCTAAGATCCTCGGCGCTGCGACCGCGCCGGCCAGCTGAACCCAGGAGATCCTCCATCACCAGCCGCCCGTCCCCCGCCTCGAGACCGCACCGTCAAGGTGGGCGGCGCCTGCTGCTCGGCGCCGCCGTGGTCGTCGCCGCGATCGGTGTGTTCGTCGGTGTGCGCATCGCCGGTGACGACGATCCTGGACCGAGCGACCCCAACGACGCATACGGTGTGTCCCATGTCCACGGGCTCGGCATCAACCCGGCCGACGAATCGCTCATTGTCGCCACCCACAACGGATCGTTCCGCATCCCTGCCGACAGCAATGAGGCCGAACGCATCGGTGACAGCCTGCAAGACACCATGGGCTTCACCGTCGTCGGACCCGATCGCTTCGTCGGCTCAGGGCATCCCGACCTTGCCGGTCGTCGCGCTGGCCAATCTCCAAGGCTAGGGCTCATCGAATCGACCGACGCCGGCGCTACCTGGACCGGCATCTCTCTCAGCGGTCAGGTCGACTTCCACGCCCTCGCCTACGCGCACGACCAGGTATACGGCTGGGACTCAGGCACCGGGCGATTCATGGTGTCCGCCAATCGCAGCGACTGGGACACCCGCTCGACGCTCGACATGTACTCCTTTGCCGTTGATCCAGCCGACGCCGAGCACCTGATCGCCGCCAGCCCGGACGGTCTCGTCGACTCCGGCGACGGAGGCCGAACGTGGGTGCCGTCGAAAGGCCCTGCGCTGATCGCCGTCAGCTGGGACCGATCTGCGGGTCTGTGGGGTGCCGATGCAGCCGGCAGCGTCTATCGACAGAGCTCAGCCGGGTGGGCGCGACTCGGGGAGATGCCCGGCGAGCCCCAAACGCTGTTAGCGACGCCCGACACCCTGTACGCCGCGGCGCACGATTCTGATGGCCTGACCGGGATCTACCGCTCGACCGATGACGGCGTCACCTGGAGGCTGCGCTACCAGGACCCCGCACCATGACCCACGCATAGTGCCCGATCACGATGCCGCCAATCACTACGACATACTGTCGTAGTGATTGATGGGCTGCGATCGAGATGGAACGGAGTTCGGATCCTCACCGTGACGCTCATCGTGGCCGTGGTCGCCGGTCTCGGATCGGTAGCGGTGACCCGCGAAGCACCGCTCCCAGGGTTCCAGGCTTCAGGCGACCCAAGACCGTTGCCGCTCGAAGGAGCGTTTCCTTCGGTGTCCGTTGCCGAGTTCGAAGGGATCCTCATCGGTCAGGTGGGACGACCTGTGGTGGTGAACGTCTGGGCATCGTGGTGTGCGCCGTGCAGGACGGAGATGCCGTTGCTGCAACGGGCCGCACAGAACTATGCCGGGCGCGCCGTGATACTGGGAGTGGCGTCCAAGGACTCTCCTGACGCCGCGCAGGCGTTTCTGGATGAGTTCGGGCTCATCTATCCGAACGTGTTCGACACGACCGGTGAGATCCGCGTCCGGCTCGAGTTGTCCGCTTACCCGACCACTTACGTGTTCGGTGCCGACGGCCGCCTCCGGTCTCGGGTGGTCGGAGGCGTATCCGAGCAGCAGCTGGCTTCATTGATCGACGACGCCTTGCCGTGAGGGACTACGGACTGCTCCTCAGCATGTTGGTCGCGTTCGCCGTCCCGTCGCTTCTTGCTCGGCTGTGGCCGCTCCGCACGTTCGACCTTCCGGCCGGCTTCCTCGATGCCGCGCTCATGCCGACAGCTGCCGGGTTGGCGGTCGGTCGGTTGACTGCGATCGCTCTCGACGATCCACGCTCGATCGGACGAGTCGCCGACATACTGGTGGTCCGCAGTGGTGTCGAGTTCTGGCCAGGGGTCATCGCCGCCGTGGTCACCGCTTCGTGGTCCGCTCGACGCGCCGGGACCGCGCCGCTCGCCAGGTTGGCGGACATCGCGCCACTGGGGATGCTGGGATATGCCGGCTATGAGGTGACGTGTCTCGTTCGGGACGGGTGTTACGGACCGCACAGCGGTTTCGGACTCGTTCCCGATGGCCTGCTCAGCCGGATGCTTCCCGTCGGGGTGCTCATCGCGGCTGTCATCGCTGCCAGCGCGGTCATCGTAAGGCAGGCGCAGCTGCGCGGCAGCTCGCCTGTGCTCGTCGTGCTGACGGGGATCGCTGTGATCTCAACCACTCGAGCGGTCGGCTCGTTCTGGCTGCCCAAGGTCGGCGACGGATTGACCCGCCAGCATCTCAGCTCGATCATCGTCAGCGCTGCCTCGATCGTTCTCGGTGTCGTCGCAATCGTGGGCAGCCGGCGAACACGACAGGTGGCGACGTGATCGACGCCCCGCTGGTCCTGGCGCTCACCGCCGGCATGGTCGGCGCCATCAATCCGTGCGCATTCTCGCTGCTGCCTGCGTACATCGGGTTGTTCGTGGCCGGGAACGAGCCCGAGAGCACCCTCGATCGGCGCCTGCTCCGCGCTGCTGGGTCGGCGATCGGCGTGACCATCGGGTTCGTGGCCGTGTTCGTGATCCTTGGTGTCCTGCTCGATTCGATCGCCGATCGGTTCCGCGAGGACCTCCCGTGGGTGACGATCGCCGTCGGCGCGCTCCTGGCACTCGCCGGCCTCGCCATGGTCCTCGGCCGCGATATTCGTGTTACGTTGCCGACGCCGCGAGTGTCCACGTACCGGGGAGCGGGCGGGATGGTGACGTATGGAGCCGTCTACGCCCTGGCCTCGCTCTCATGCACCGTCGGTCCCTTCTTGGCGATCACTGGGGTGGCCATGGACCGGTCCGTGACATCGGGCCTCGCCACCTATGTCACCTACGGAATCGGGATGGGCGTGGTCATCCTCGTCATCGCCGCCGCTTCGGCGCTCGCCCGCCCTCGCCCGATCAGTCAGCTGCGACGGCTGTCTCGCTACGCCGGCGTGGTGGGCGGCACGTTGATGGTCCTCAGTGGCACGTATGCCATTTGGTACGGGAGATGGGAGTTGGCGGTGTATAGCGGTGATCTCGACGACGACCGCTTCGTCAACGCCGGCGAGAGAATCCGAAGCGATCTCGTCCGCCTCATCGAGCGGGCCGGAGCGTTGCGACTCACGATCATGGTCCTCGGCGTCATCACGGCAGCAATCGTCGTGCTCCAGATCCGCCGGTACCGCGGCAACGTGAACGACGACGACGGCTCGGCCGCTTCAGACCTCCCGCGGATCGCGAACGAGTGATCGGCCGGCCGCCACCAAGGCGTCCATCCCGCCTTCGAGGTCGGCGACATATTCGTCCGACAGCCGCCCGTCGAAGTCGGCGCGGAGAGCCGCGTGAGCGGGCCGACGGTGCCCATCGTGTCGTCCGTCTCCATCTCTGGCATGTCGTCCACGCCGGGGGAGGAGTGGTCCATTCCGGGCATGCCGAGCACGAACCAGATCAGCAGGGCGACGAACACGGTGACGACGAAGATCGCCACCACCCACCTGCCGTCGACAGCACTGTCGTCAGCTCCGGCCGGCTTGGTTGTCATCGGTAGATCGTCGTCCCACGATCGAACAGACCGAGGAGCCACGTCGAACCGCCAGCGATGCAAAGGCCGACAAAGAGGTAGGCCTCGCTGTGCCCGAATGGCAGAAACGTGTTGTCGTTCACGAGCATCACGTCATTGACCACCGCGAGCAGGACACCGATGACGACGCCGATCCAGCCGGCGGGACGATGCCACCTGGGACGGGTCCGGACCGGCTTGCTCGGCGGCGTGTACCGCGAGGAAGCAGCAGGTTTCCGGCCAGGGACCGACGTCTTCCGCACCTGCGGGGAAGGCCCAGCAGCACGACGGTCTTCGACCCGGTGCGCCTTCGGATCAAACGTCTGGGGCAGACCAGCCACGGGCACCTTTTTCTTCGGAGTGACCCGGCCGCCGACCTTTCGCTTCGGAGGAGCCATGCCAGCAGCCTACGACACACTGTCGTAGACACGCCGCTCGCAGCGATTCAGCCGGAGAACGCTGCGTCGAACGCCGTCTCGAGCTCAGGTGTTGCGGGGCCGCTGAACCCGCAACCGTTGACCGTCCCGCTCGTCGCAGTCACCAAGTACCGCTGGCCCGTGACGAGCTCGACTCCGTCGAGCGCGACGGACGTGTTTCCAGCCGGCAGAGCGACGTCGACGAGATCCGTTTCATCGGAGTCGGTCCGGTACCAGTGATCAACCTGCAGGGTGGCGGTCGTGGAGGTGATCTCGGTAACCGTGCCGGCGAACGCAACGGGCATGTCGGCGAGGAAGTTCACGTCGAACGGCACGCACGACGACATCGTGGTCCCAGCGTCAGCGATCGCGAGTGACTGCCGGCTTGACGTCTCATCGTCATTTCGAACGACGACAGTGCCCGCGATGGCAACGGCCGCCGCAGCTGCGGCTCCGCCCACAAGGATCGCGCCCCGACGCCGGCGACGGACCTGGGCGGAAGGCGTCATGTCGCGTTCGCCAGGCGCCGCTGATCGGGTGTTGGTCGGTGTTGTCATGA
>JACDHN010000043.1 GCA_013821025.1 Acidimicrobiia bacterium
TTCGTGGAAGCGTTCGACGGATCGCTTCTGGACGAGGAGTTCGCTGACCTTGAGTTCGTTCATGCTCTGCGGATGTGCGCCGTTGTGGCGGTGCCACTCTCTACCTTCTACGACTGGGCCGCCGGACCGACGGTTGCGCTGCAGGCCCGCCAGGCGGCCGACGCCGAGCTGACCGTCGTGATCGAACAGACTTGGCGCGACTCGCGACGCACCTACGGCTGGCCACGGGGTGTGAGCCCAGTTGACCCGCCGCCGCGGGATGACGGTGTCTCGTCGACGGGTGGCGCGGAATCATGCGCGAGCAGGGGCTTCGTCGGCGCCAGCACGCCGACGTCGACCTTCAACGGTCCGAGTAACGCGACGGAGAACGGCGCGTGACTACGTCCGCTACCGCGGGAAGCGTGACGCCAGGTAGCAAAGGTTGACTCGGAGATCCGCCGGGCCTCTCGGCCCCGGTGGCGGACCCGGCCCGGCTTGCACGGGCAGCCTCCCTCGCCAAGGTGCACGCGCCCTTACCGGGTAGGCGCGCGTAGGGCGGGCTCGCCTCCATCGTTACACGAGTCTGAGGTCCGACGTCGACGCGTTAGGGGCCGGGAAGCGGAGCTACTGGAAGTCGGACACATTGCCCGATACCGACAATTGGGCTGAGTGCATCCGACCGTCCGGCAACCGGTTCTGGGCAACGTCAGCAGATGGACGTCGCTCTGGCACCGGGTAGTCCGTACGCTGCGGCCGCCGGCAACACGGTTCGAACGAAGACGAGATCCCACCCCTGAAGTCGGGGAGGGGAGATTTGAACTCCCGGCCTCCACGTCCCGAACGTGGCGCGCTAACCAAGCTGCGCTACTCCCCGCAACGGCTGTTCAGCCTAACTGGCCGGGGCTGGTTCTCCCTCGATGACTTCCTGGCGTACCGGACCGTTGTGGTACGCGCCGCCGCCGGTCACGGTCGTGGCAGCGCGGCGCAGCCGGAGAGCGTCGAGCGGTTTCACGAGCCAACCCTCGGCACCGCTGCGCCGGGCCAGGTGCACGTCGGCCTTGCGATCGAGCAGCATCAGCGCTGGCACGTGCGGCAAAACACCTGCCGACTCATCGAGGCGCAGCGCCATCGCGACGGCCATGCCGCCCATCGAGCCGATCTGCAGGTCGAGGATCGCCAGGTCGTAGTCGGGTGCTGACGCGTCCTCGGTGCGCTGCTGCACCACCCGCGACACGTGGCGCCCCTCGCCGCACACCGTGAACGACGTGTCGTCGTCGCCGAGCGCAGCGACGATGGTGTCGACGATCCACGACGAGTCGGTGGCCACCAGGATCAGCACGCTGGGAGGCTACTGGCGATCGAACAGCGCGGCCCCAATCTGCGCCAGGCCGTCGAGGTCGTGGACGTCGCCGCGTAACAGCGGCACTTCGGCAAGGGCCGCCCCTTCGATGGCCTTGACGAGTGGTTCGGCCACGCCGCGCTCGGCGGCAACGATGTCGGCCAGCTCGGCGGCGTTGCGCCACAAGGCTGCTGCTGGCCCCGAGGCTTCCCCGGCGCGTTTGCGCGCCTGCTGCGCGCTCCACGTGCCGAAGGTTGGGTGAACCCGGTTCACTATTGCGGCGCTGACGCTCAGGTCCTGGCGCGCCAGCTGGCCGGCGAACCACATGGCCTCGTCGATCGTGTCATGGCGCGGCGAGGCGACCAGCACGAATCGAGTCACGTCCGATCGCAGCAGGGCGAGGACGTCGTCGGCCCTTTCCCGGAAGCCACTCTCCATGCCGGCGAAGGCTTGGAAGAACGCCACCGCGTCGGCCAGCACGTCGGAACCCACCACCTTGCCGGTGGCGCGCAGCACCGGCTGGGCGGCCAGGTTGAACACGCCCATCCCGCGCCGCGCCGGCAGCATCATCACCTTGAACAGCTTGTGGTCGAGGAACCGCGTCAGCACGCCTGGTGCCTCGAGGAAGTCGAGCGCGTTACGGCTGGGCGGCGTGTCGACGATCACCTGGTCGAAGCGCTCGTCGCCGTGCAGGGCGTGCAGCGTCTCGGCCGCCATGTACTCCTGCGTCCCGCTCAGCGCCCCGGCGATGTTGCGGTAGAAGCGGTTGTCGAGGATGCGTCGCGCCTGGGACTCGTCGGCGGCGTATCGGCGCACGAGCCCGTCGAACGTCGCCGTCGTGTCGAGCATCATCGCCCACAGTTCGCCGGGAGCGTCGGCCAGCTCGATGTGATGGGGCTCGGCGGCCAGACCATCGGTCAGCCCGAGCGCATCGGCAAGGCGGCGGGCGGGATCGATGGTCACGACGACAACCCGTCGTCCGTCTCGCGCCGCCTCGATGCCCAGCACGGCGGCCGTCGTGGTCTTGCCGACCCCGCCCGAACCGCAGCACACGATCACCTCTGCCCCGTGCAGAGCGCCGGCAAGGCCTGATCGACGCTTGGCACTCACAGACCGACCTCGGCAGTGAGGGCCGCGGCGAGCCGTCGCACGCCATCGGCGTCGACACCGGCCACCGGCAACGCCGGCAGGTGCACCTGCGTGAGGGCCAGTTCCTCGGCCAGGCGGGCAAGCTCCGCGCGCTGCATCTGGCGCCGGGCGATGCGGAACTCGGCTGCTGCGCGCAGCGCCTCCCGATCGTCGTCGTCGAGCACTCCATCCGCTGCGTCGAGAGCATCGAGGGCGTCGGCGTCGAGCGGCGGTTCCCCTTCTGCGACATCGACGCCGTTCACGACGACGGGGCCGAGTTGCACGCCTACGCGCTCCTCCAAGGCGTATGCCGTCTCCACCACCTCGTTGACCGGCGTCGTCTCAGGCATGGCGACGAGCACGACCTGACAGCGGGCCGGGTCGGCAAGCAGGTCGATCACCTCGCGAGCCTGGCGATGCACGGGGCCGCTCCGTGCGGCGTCGAGCAGACCGCGAGCCGACGTGAGGAACGTCGTGGCGTGGCCGGCTGCCGGACCGTCGACGACGATGACGTCGTACTCTCCCGACCGTTCCAGCTGTTTGATCTTGCCGAGCACCACGATGTCGTCGATGCCAGGTGCCGCCGTGCCGACAACCTCGATGACGCCGGTCGACGACAGCCGCTTGGCGATCCTGGCGAACCCATGCTCGCGCAGATACTCGTCGAGAGCCGACGGGGCATCGATCGACTGCAGCGGGATCTCGTCTACGAGCGCACCGAGAGCCGGCTTCCCGTCGAGCTCCACCACCAGCACGCGCCGGCCGGCATCGGCTGCCGCTCGTGCCACGACTGCCGTTACCGTGGTCTTGCCGACACCCCCCTTGCCGGCCACCACGATCACCCGCGAGGCCGTCAGCAACGGCAATGGGTCGACACGCTCCGGAGGCACCTTTGCGCAGACTAGCCCTCGGCCTGCTCGCAACATCGGCGTGCCTGGCTTGGTTTGGCTCGTCGGCCGGCGCTCAGGACGGCGACGACGACTCCGAGAACGCCCCTGCCGTCGACGTCCAACAGATCAGCGGCCTGGTGGACGACATCGTCGTGAACGAGATCGGCGAGGCGATCGAACGGGCGTCGCGGAACGGCTCGCAGGCGCTCGTGCTGCAGGTCAACTCCCGGGGCACCGTCGTGGGCCGCGACACGATGCAGCAGCTACTGGAGCGCGTCGCCGATGCCGAGGTGCCCGTGGCCGTGTGGATAGGCCCGACGGGCGCCCGGCTGTACGGAACGCCGGCCCAGCTGCTGGCCGTCGCCGACGTGACGGGAATGGCCCCTGGTGCCCGCGTCGGGTACACGGGGACCCCCCTGACCGTCGACGGTCAACCCGTCGACCTCGGCGACGCCGGGGACCGCCTCCGCGGCGACTCGGTGAACCTCCCCGAAGCCCGTCAGCTCGACATCTTCAAGCAGCCCATCGCCGACGAGGAGATCCCCGACGAGGGGATCCCGACGATTACGAACATGGTCGACGCCCTCGACGGCTACGAGGAGGGTGGCGTCACGCTCGAGACCACCGAGGAGGTGGCGCTCGAGGACGGCACGGTGCGGCGGGACACCACGGCGCCGGTGCGCTTCGCCAAGCTCAACCTCGTCGAGCAGCTGTTCCACACGGTGGCGTCCCCGGCCGTGACCTACCTGCTGCTGCTCATCGGCATGGCGTTGGTCGTGTTCGAGTTCTTCACCGCCGGCGTCGGCGTGGCCGGTGTCGTGGGAGCCATCTGCCTGTTTCTCGCCTGCACCGGGCTTGCCGTGCTGCCGGCGCGGCCCTGGGCCGTCGGGATGCTGGTGGCGGCGGCCGTGGCGTTCGCCGTCGACGTGCAGGTCGGCGTTCCCCGTCTGTGGACCGGCGTCGGCGTGGCGCTCACCGCGCTCGGGAGCTGGTTGCTGTTCGAGCCGCTTCCCGGCACGACGCTGCGGCCGTCGTGGATCACGCTGCTGGCCGGCATCGGTGGGATCATGCTCGTCTACATCGTCGGCATGCCGTCCATGGTGCGGGCGCGCTTCGCCACCCCGACGATCGGGCGGGAGTGGATGATCAACGAGCTTGGAACCGTCGTCCGGCGCGTCGACCCCGACGGCGTCGTGCTCGTCGGTGAGGGGCAGTGGAGGGCCCGCACGAACCGGGCCACACCCGTCGCCGAAGGCGAGCAGGTGCGCGTCGTCGCCATCGACGGCGTGACGCTGGAGGTGGAGCCCCTCGAGGGCGCCGCGCAGGACCATCGCCACCGCAGGCGCAAGTCGTAACCAAGGAGTCGCGCGCGCGTCACACGGTGTTCACCTACCGTGCTTCCGCGCGTCACACCCCGTGTCTACGTTCGCCAGGCATGATCACTGCGTTGCTTGACGCCATCCATGCGCCGAGCTGGAGGGTCCGTGCCTCCTGCCGGGGCGTCGATGGACAGGACTTCTTCCCGCCTTCTGGTGGCGAGCGCCGACGGGAACGCCGCCAGCGCGAGCTCAGGGCCAAAGCCGTGTGCGCCGGGTGCCCCGTGCGCAGTGAGTGCCTCGACGCCGCTCTGGCCAACGACGAGCGCTACGGCGTGTGGGGAGGGCTCACCGACGGCGAACGCGCGGTGCTGATCCTTGCGGCTTCCTGATCGCGCCTCGGCGTCAGGTTCGGCCCGGCTACGCGTACGTCGCCGCGACGCCTGGTCAGCCCGCGGGCGTCGAGCTCGGCCAGCAGCGGGAGGGCGTAGCGGCGGCTGACGTCGAGCGCTTGGCGAAACGTCGACACCGTGAAGCCCTCTGGCCGAGCCGCCAGCAGCGTGCCGGCGGCGTCAGCAGCTGTGTCGATGGAATTGCGGTGGAACCACACGCCGTCGCGCTCGATCAACAGCCCACGGCGCTGGAGCTGGCGCAACACTGCCCGGTCAACTTCGGGATCCTCTGGTCGGACCCCCTCGGCCGCGAGGCGAGCGAGCACCGGGTGGCGATCCAGCTCGTCCGCTGAGCCGGCGCGACGGGCTCGGCCGGCCTCCACGACCACGCCGTCAAGGGCGGTGATGACGTGGCGTTGGCGATCGTCGAGGGTGGCCACGTCAAGACCGATCGCCCCGGCGATCTCGACCCGCTGGCGCAGGTCGTCGCCCATGAAGCGCACGGCGTCGGGCGCCGCCACCCAGTGGCCGAGCGTCGGTTCCACTGCCTGACCGGTGAGCCGTTCGAGCTCGCCGGCGTCGACGAAGCCCCGTTCGGTGACGACCCGCTCGACCGATCGGTCAGGACGGGCGCGACTGATCGGCAGCACGGGCTGCACGTCGAGCAGCTCACCGCCGCCGATCGTGATGCCGCGCCCGGCGTCGCGCAACACGTACCGGTCCCCCGGCTGGCACGGGATGGCCTCTGGCAGGCGGAGGCGCACCGTCCCCGACGAGCCGGCGGCCACGCGGTCGGCGCCGATCACGCGCAACGTCGCCGTGAGCGCTGCGGTGCCGATGTGGACGACGTAGGCGCCCCGACGTCCCACGCCGTGGTCGAGCCCGGCCAGCACGCGCAACTCGGCGTCGACCACCCGAGCCTGGTGCCAGCGGCCTGGCGCCACAACTGCAAGGCCGCGCCAGAGGTCGTGATGGCCGACGCCGGCGATGTTCAGCGCCACTCGACATCCCGCGCCGACAGCCTCGACCTCCTCGCCGTGTACCTCGATGCGGCGCACCCGAGCCTGCCGCCCGCCGGGCTCGATCGCCACCTCTGCACCAACCTCCAGCGAGCCGCCGGTGAGCGTTCCCGTGACCACCGTGCCATGGCCCGCCGCCACGAACACCCTGTCGATCCACATCCTCGGGCGATCGCCACCGCTGTCAGAACCGTCGCCCCATTCGTCAAGCACTTGCACCAGTTCGTCGAGGCCGGTCCCTTCTTCAGCCGAGACCGCCACGATCGGCACGCCGGCCAGCGTCGTACCGGCCACCCGCTGCTCGACCTCCTCGCCGACGAGTTGCTGCATCTCGTCGTCCACGAGATCGGCCTTGGTGAGGGCGATGGCCACGCCAGGAACACCGAGCAGGTCCACGATGCGCAGGTGCTCCTCGCTCTGGGCTCGCCACCCCTCGGCGGCATCGACGACGAGCAGGCAGCCGAGGTGCCGGCCTGACCCACCTGGCCCGATGCCGGCCAGCATGTTGCTCACGAAGCGCTGGTGGCCGGGCACGTCGACGAAACCGATGCCACGCCCGGACGGCAGGGTCATGGACGCAAAGCCGAGGTCGATGGTAAGCCCACGGCGGCGCTCCTCTTCGAGACGGTCGGGGTCGATGCCCGTCAGCGCCCGGACCAGCGTCGACTTGCCGTGGTCCACGTGACCGGCCGTGACGATGACCGTCATGAGTGGGAGTGGGCGACGTGGCGCAGGGCGCTGATGACGTGCCGGTCGTCGCCCGGTTCGACGGTGCGCATGTCGAGCACCGTGCGATCTTCGTGCACCCGGGCGATCACGGGTGGGTCGTGCCGGCGCAGAGCTGCGAGCACGTCGCCGGGCACGGCGACGCCGGCGGAGTCGATCGTCATGCCCGGCGTGGATCCGGCACCGCAGACGGCCTGCGTGGCGACGGGCTCCGCACCGGGCACCGGGCCGATCGTGTTGGCGACCGCCCGGGCCCGTTGCTCCAGCTCGGCGACCGGAGCGGTGGCGAGACGCCAGAACGGGATCGAGGCGCCGTCACGAGCGAGGTAGGTCAGGCACAGCTGCTGCAAGGCACCGAGCACCAGGCCGCCGGGGCGCACGGCGCGAGCGAGCGGATGGTGGGCACAGCGCTTTACGTCGTCGGCCCGGCCGCAGATGATCCCGGCCTGCGGCCCACCGAACAGCTTGTCACCGCTGAACGTGACGAGCGCCGCCCCAGCGGCAAGCGTCTGGCGAGCCGCCGGCTCCGTCTGCAGCCACGCCGGAGGCGGACCGGTGAGCCACGGACAGGCGGCATCGACGAGCCCGCTGCCGAGATCGACGGCGACGGGCACGTCGAGCCCGGCCAACTCCTCGACGGTACACGACTCGACGAAACCCTCGATCCGATAGTTGCTGGGATGGACCTTCAGCACCAGCGCGACGTCGCCGCGATCGATGGCCCGCTGGTAGTCGTCGAGGCGCGTGCGGTTCGTGGTACCGACATCGACGAGCGTGGCGCCGGACTGGTCCATCACCTCGGGCACGCGGAACGAACCGCCGATCTCCACGCTCTCGCCCCTGCTCACGGCCACGGACCTGCCGGCCGCCAGTGCCGCCACGACGAGCAGCACCGCGGCGGCGTTGTTGTTCACGACCATCGCCGCCTCGGCGCCGCACAGCCTGGCCAGCAGCGCGCCGACGGGGTGCTGGCGCGAGCCGCGCTCGCCGGTCTCGAGGTCGAACTCGACCGTCAGCGGACGGGCGACGTTGACGTACCCATACGGTGCCCGCCCGAGGTTCGTGTGCAGCAGCACGCCCGTTGCGTTGACCACACCCGTGTGCAACGCCCTCCGCTGGGCGTCTACGAGCGCTTGCGCCTGCTGCGGCGCGCCGGCAGCGATCGCCTCGCGCGCAGCGTCCACGAGCAACGGATGCGGCAGACCCGACAGCGTCCTGGCGAGCGCATCGACCGACGGCTGACGAGTCGATCGGGCGTCCATCACGTCGAGAGTACCGACCGCATCGGGCGTGCCGTTCTGGCGACCGCCACTACTCTCCGCGGATGCCGTTGTCGGTGCCAGTGGTGCGCCTCGATCCCGACCTACCGGTCCCCTCGTACGCCCGCCGTGGCGATGCCGGCATCGACCTGTACGCCCGATGCGATGCCACGCTCGAGCCCGGCGGCGGTCGCCGGTTGGTGCCCACTGGGATCAGCATCGCCGTCCCGCCAGGGCACGCCGGTCTCGTGCTGCCTCGCAGCGGGCTGGCCCTCGACCACGGCGTTACCCTCGTCAACTCTCCAGGACTCATCGACGCCGCCTACCGGGGCGAGGTGAAGGTGGTGCTGATCAACACCGATCCCGTGGAGACGTACCACGTCCGGCGCGGCGACCGCGTTGCCCAGCTCGTCGTGCAGCGCGTGGACGAGGTGGCCTGGGACGTCGTCGACGCGCTCGACCGCTGCGACCTCGGCGGCGACCGAGGCGGTGGCTTCGGCCACTCCGGCCGGTGAGAAGTTCTCAGGAGGTCCGTGAACGGCGAGCCGAACGATTCGTAGGTACCTCACGTCGCAGCGTCTGCGATGCGCCGACCCGAGTGGCGACGCCCATCCTGTGGAGGAACTGATGAATGCAACGATTCGCAAGGGGATCATCGCCGCCGTGACGATGGCGGCCGCGGCCACCATCCCGACGATGGTGAACGCCGACAACGCTCGCGACGCCCGTTGGTCCGACGACCTGCAGGCAGTGGGGCTGGTCAACGGCAGCAAGAGGTTGGTGTCGTGGGGACACGTTCGTCGTCGGCATCGACTACCGGGTGCAGAACGGCAAGCTGTACGGGGTCGGCAACCTCGGCGGCATCTACACCCTGTCGACTAGAAGCGGGGACGGCACCAAGGTCGGTCAGCTGACAGTGGCGCTGCAGGGCACCAGGTTCGGCGTCGACTTCAACCCGGCAGCCAACCGGCTGCGGGTGATCAGCGACACCGGCCAGAACCTGCGCCACAACATCGACGATCCTGCGGCACCGACGACGACCACGGTCGACGGCACACTGACCTATCCGCCCGCCACCACCCCCGCTACCCGCGTGACGGGCGCTGCGTACACGAACAACGATCTCGATCCGAACACAGCGACCACGTTGTTCGACCTCGACACGATGCTCGATCAGATCGCCATCCAGTCGCCGGCTAACTCCGGCTCGCTGGCAGCGACCGGCAAGCTCGGGGTCAACGCCAGCGCCAATGCCGGGTTCGACATCTACAGCACCGTGCGCGGCGGCACGACGGTGGACCTCGAGGGGTATGCCGTGATGTGGGCGGACGGCCGCATGGGACTGTTCGAGATCAACCTGCTCTCCGGCAAGGCGACCAGCGCGGGTGAGTTCCCCAAGAAGGTCACCGACATCGCCATCCCGCTCAACCAGCGATGAGCTGACCCGGATCAACGGGGGGAGCGCGCCCCGGCCCACCCAGGGGCCGGGGCGTTTCCGTGTCCGGGCTGCGATCGAGGTCGGCATCGCGCAGCGGCCGCCCGATAAAATGCGGTTCGAAGCGGGCCTACGGTCGGGGCACACTGGGGCGTGATCGAGATCCGCACCCCCGGCGAGGACGACTTCGGGCCCCTCACCGAATTCGACGCCAGGTCGTTCGGTTCGGGCGCGTACACGCCCGAGGACCGAGAGATGACCAGGCCGACGATGGACCTCGAGCGGTACCGCCTGGCGTTCGACAATGGGGCGATCGTCGGCGCCGCTGGATCCGACCCGTTCGAGATGACGTTGCCAGGCCTCACGACGATCCCGATGGCAGGGGTCACGTGGGTGGCCGTGGCCGTGACGCACCGACGTCAGGGCCTATTGCGTCGCTTGATGGGCGACGTGCACGAGGACATCGCCGACCGCGGCGAACCGGTGGCGTGCCTCACGGCCAGCGAGGGCGGCATCTATGAGCGCTTTGGCTACGGCGTGGCCACCCGGCGGCGGATCATCGAGATCGATCGGCGGCGGTCCAGCATCGCAGAGCGCTTCCGCCCCCCGGCCGGCTCGGTGCAGCTGAGCGGCGGCGCGGCCGATGGTGTTGTGGAAGAACGGTGGGACCGCTACCGGCGCGGCCGAGCAGGCGAGCTGTCGAGGTCGCCCGAATGGCAGGCCAAGATGCGCTTCCTCCATGGCGCCGACGCCGTCACCGCCGTGCACGACGATGGGTTCGCTACCTGGAAGGCGACGCCGGCGTGGAACGAAGGCCACCCGGCCCACACCGTGCGGGTGCTCGACTTCGCCGCCGCCACATCCGCCGCCCATGCCGCGCTGTGGCACACCCTGCTGTCGGTCGATCTCGTGGGAGCGGTGACCAGCAACCTCCATCCGATCGACGATCCGCTGCCGTACCTACTCGACGACGCCAGGATGATGCGCACGACCGGCGTCAACGACGGCGTGTGGTGCAAGCCGATGGACATTGCAGCGTGCTTCGGTGGCCGCCGCTACGGCATCGACGACTCGATCGTGCTGGAGGTCGACGGCGCCCGCTGGCAGATCGACGGAACGGCCGACGACGCGCGGTGCCGCAAGGTCCGCCGCCGCGCCGACGTCGTCACGGATCAGGCGGGTGCCGGAGCCCTCCTGCTCGGCGGAGTGACGCCGTCCCAGCTCGTCGCCGGGCGGCGAGCCGAAGTCCGAGACCACGGGGCGAGCCGGCGCGCCGACGCTTTCTTCGCCACATCGCCCCTTCCCCACTCGACCACGGCGTTCTAGACATCCGGGTGAGGGCGGACGAACCTGGTCCCGTGACCGACGCACTGGATCGAGGTCGTCAGGCATACGCGCGCAACGCTTGGAGAACTGCCGCCGACGAGCTGGCAATTGCCGACCTGGAGCACCCGCTCGGGCTGGACGACCAGGAGCGCCTGGCCGCAGCCACCTACCTCTGTGGCCGGGAGGCTGATTCGGCGAGGATGTGGGCGAGGGCGCACCACACCGGCCTCGCACAGGGCCAGACCGAGCGCGCCGCTCGGTCTGCGTTCTGGTTGGCGTTCCAGCACCTCCTGCAGGGCGAGATGGCCCCGGCCGGCGGATGGTTGGCCAGGGCCGAGCGCGTGCTCGACGAACATTCTGCTGAGTGCGCCGAACGCGGCTACCTGCTGGTGCCCGTTGCGCTGCAGGCCATGTTGGGTGGTGACGCCGAGCGCGCGTACGTCACCTTCGACAGGGCGGGTGAGATCGGGCGCGAGTGCCGGGACCCGGACTTGATCGCGCTCGCCGGTCTCGGCCGCGGGCAGGCGCTGTTCCTGCAGGGTGACAACGATCGAG
>JACDHN010000247.1 GCA_013821025.1 Acidimicrobiia bacterium
GCCCAACGCACCGAGATTCTTGAGCGCCACCTCCACGACCACGGCCATGTCGACTCCGGCGACGTCGACGCGGCGATCGCCGCTGCCGAATCTGCATCCGGTGACGGCCCGAGCCCGGCCCTCGGCGCTCGCATCGTCGCAAGGGCGTGGACCGACGCTGACTTCCGGGCCCGGCTGCTCAACGACCCGGTCGCCGCGCTCGCCGAGTACCACCCCCAGACCGTGCCGATCGCCGTGCTCGAGGACACTGCTTCGGTGCACAACGTGATCGTCTGCACGCTCTGTTCGTGCTACCCGGGCGGCCTGCTCGGCAACCCGCCGGCGTGGTACAAGAGCTTCGAGTACCGCAGTCGCGTCGTGCGCGAACCGCGGGCGGTGCTCGCCGAGTTCGGGATGGAAGTCGACTCCAGCGTCGAGCTGCGCGTCCACGACTCGACCGCCGAGCAGCGCTACCTCGTACTGCCGCTGCGGCCGGCCGGCACCGACGGCTGGGACGAGGAGCAACTCGCCAGCCTCGTCACACGCAACTCGATGATCGGCACCGGCCGCCCGCTGGCCCCCTGATCCCCGGCCACGGATACGATGTCGCCGGGCCCCCGGTGACCGCAATGGCGACGTTCTGTTCTCGCACCCAGTTGCGTTGGTATCGGCTATCGGGGCGCCGGCTGGTGGGTACCGAAGCGGTGTCAGTCGTCCGACCAGTTGCCGGAGTTGGCGCTCTTGCCCGGCCGGTGCGTGCCGAACGTCCACTCGCGGCGCTCTGGATCGCTGACTCGGCAGCGGTAGTTCCACTCGGATGCCGCTGGCTTCCAGATTTCGGTCGCACCGGCGTCAGGTCGGTCGAGGTGGTTGCGGCCGGCTCCCCGCGGCGAACGACGCCATCCCGGCGACGGCCTCCGGCGACGGCCTCCGGCGACGATACGGCGGGCCAGGCGACGCGCTCCTCCATCAGCAGACCCCCGCGGAGATCGAGGCCCCAGGTGCCAAGAACCGCTTCTCGGTCGGCGCGGATGCCTCCCTGGGGGCAGCTGGCGATGTGCTCGGCGAGCTCCAGCGATCGCTCCAGTGCCCGGCCCTCCGGCACCACCTCCTGCACGAGCCCCATGGGCAGCGCTCGCTGGGCGTCGATTTGCATGCCCGTCTCGACCATCCACAGCGCGTTGCCCTGCCCGACGACGCGAGGGAGCCGCTGAGTGCCACCGTCGGCCAGTGACACGCCCCACCGCACGTTGAGGATCCCGAATTGGGCGTTCTCGGCGGCGATGCGGAAGTCGCACCAGAGCGCCAGCTCGAGGCCACCAGCGAAGCAGTAGCCGTTGACCGCGGCGATCGTCGGCTTTCCGGGATCCAGGCGGGCGAACCCCATCGGACCCGCCGAGTGCGTGTACGGATGGTCGAACAGGTCGGCCATTCCTTTGAGGTTGGCCCCGGCGCAGAACGACTTCTCGCCGGCGCCGTAACGACCAGGACGCTGGCGTCATCGTCCTCACCGAATGCGCCGCAACTGCAGATATACGAAGACCCTTCGCGTATATACTCACGGGGATGACGAAGCGCCTCATCGACATCGACGACCGAGCCCTCCACGACGCGCAAGCCAGGCTCGGCACCGCGACCATCAAGGACACCGTGAACGAGGCGCTCCGCATCGCCGCTGACCAACGACGCCAGGCCATCGCCGACGCCCTCGACGTTCTCGCCCGTGCCGACCTCTCCGTTCGCGACCTGGCGTGGCGGTGACCTGCCTGCTCGACACTAGCGTTATCACGCGACTGTCCATCGGCGCGGTGCGCGCCAAGGTCGAGCGACTCGTTGCCGATCACGACGAAGTCGGGCGGGCTTCGATCAGTGACCTCGAGGTTGGGTTCTCAGCGCGCAACGCGGCCGAGTTCGACTCGATCGTCGGGTCGCTTGACGCATTCGAACTCGTCGAGATCGAACCCAGACACTTCAGCCGGGCGCTGCAGGTGCAACGCCTGCTCGCTGATCGGGGCCTGCGCGGCCGCAAGGTGCCGGACCTGTTGATCGCCGCCGCCGCCGAGAGCCATACGATGACCGTGATCCACTACGACGGAGACTTCGAACACATTTCTTCGATCACCGGTCAACGAGCCAGCTGGGTGGTGCCTGCCGGAACGATCGACTGACAACCGACGCGGGCAGCATCGGCGCCGCACCGAGATGCCGTTCGGGATTCGGTGCTGCCATTCGGTACCTTTACGAGCACACCAGCTCGCGCTGCGGACTCACGTCGCGCAGCACCAATCGCAATTGCGACGAGCTGGACGGGGTTACGACACGTGCGCCTTCAGGGC
The DNA here is from genome assembly GCA_013821025.1 of Acidimicrobiia bacterium. GTDB lineage: Bacteria > Actinomycetota > Acidimicrobiia > Acidimicrobiales > Ilumatobacteraceae > JACDHN01. Next base: position 2,316 of record JACDHN010000247.1, read on the forward strand.
CGCAGCACTCGCGGCGAGCTGTTGAACGGTCGCAGGGTTCGTGTTCACGTCCTCGAGCTCGGCGTTGAGCATGTTCAAGACCTTCTGTAGGACGATCTCGAACATGGCGTCGGAAGCGGGTCTCTCGTCGTCATCGGCGCATCTTCCAGCTCCTGACGAGCACTTGCGAGAGCGACGAGACGCCACTCCCTCCTGATCGTGCAACAGAGGGAGGGGCCTTCGCTCCGGACGTCCGCTGCTCGCGCGCCTCGGCGTCATCGCTCACCCGATCGTTGACCGCGATGGCACGTCGTCTCGCTTCGCATTGCGCACCTCCCGCCAGATCACGATGTCCAAGATGCGCAGCACACTGAGGTGCACAACCCTCGACTGACGAACAGCTGCCCGAAGGTCGGGCATCAGCCTGCGACAGACGGACATGCCGATCTGTGCGGCCGGTCGGCTGTCTCGTTCGTGATTCGGTGCTGACGTTCGGAGCGACCGTCGGCCCGGGTGAAACATCGGCGATTGTGAAACGCTGCGACGATCCTGGTGGTCGACGGCAACAACGTGATCGGCGCGATCGCCGATGGCTGGTGGCATGACCGTCCCGCAGCTGTCCGCCGGCTCCTGGGCCGCATGCAATGCCTCGGGGAGCCGGCGGTCCTCGTGCTCGACGTGGCACAACCTGACCTGCTCGAAGGCGACCACGGCGGGATCACGGTGCGCTACGCAACTCGGCGGGGCCGAGACGCCGCAGACGACCGGATTCGTGAACTCGTCACGGGCACTCCCGAGGCAACGGTCGTGACCTCCGATCGCGTCCTGCGCCACGATGTCGAGGCCGCCGGGCTCACGGTGATCGGCGCGAAGGCATTCCTTGCGCGGCTCGATGCGGCAGGCTGCTGACCCACCTCGACGTTCACGACTCCGAGCGCCGGTCCAGTCGCTCGAAGAGCAGAGCGACGACATGTCGTATGGACATCCTGGGGGACGCCGGCACCGGAGTTCGGGCGCGTCGTTCGGTACGCGAAGTCATGCTGCGGGGCCGGAGACATGAGGACCCGTATACAATGGCAGGCGACGGACATACAGTGAACGGAGGGCGCGATGTCAACCAGCTACATGATGAAGGTGTCGACCAACGGCCAGGTCTCCATCCCGGCTGAGGCGCGAGCGCGCTGGCACGCCGAACGCGTTCTGGTGGTCGACCTCGGCGACCGAGTCGTCATCCGCCCCCTTCCCGCGGACCCGGTAGATGCACTCGTCGGCAAGTATCGCGGTCGCGGCCCAGCGACCGACACGGCGCGACGGACCGCCCGTTCCGAGGACGCCACACGTGAGCGCCGCAAGCCGCGGTGATCGTCCTCGACTCCTTCGCCGTGCTGGCCCTGCTCAAGGGCGAACCGGCCGCTACTGAGGTTCGACAACTGCTCGACGCCGGTCCCGCCACGCTGACCCCGCTCGGCGTTGCGGAGATCGTGGACCACCTCGTGCGTATCGTCGGTGTGACCGAGGAGGAAGCGGTCCTCGATTTAGCGCAACTGGGCCTCGCCGACGTCGCGCCTGTCGACTCGGTCATTGCACTTCGTGCCGGGCTGCTGCGTGCTCGTCACTACCACCGCCGCGAGCGAGCGGTCAGCCTCGCCGACTGCGTGGCGGCCGAGACGGCCCGCGCCTTGGGTGACCCCGTCGCCACGTCCGACCCGCATCTCCTCGACACATGCCGAGATGAAGGCATCGGAGTCGTGGCGCTCCCCGACAGCGTCGGCAACACCTGGTCGCCGTAGCGAACGGCCGAGAGAAGGCTCGGGGCTGGATCGACATGTCGATCTGGCGCGGTCGTCTCGCGGTGGCGACCGTCATTCGGTACTGTCCGTTCGGTACGCGAGCGGACGTCAGTGACGTCGCCCGAACGACTTCGACCCGGCGCGCTCGCGAGACCAAGCCGCCGTAGGGTGAACGGCGTCGACGGCGCCGGGATAGCCGGCGTTCGATGACGCGATGGCCGCGAATTTCCGCCGGCATATTCGGCTACCCCACGATCGGCGCGTTCGATCCGCACAGCCGATGCTGAGGACGTGCGGCGCCAGGAACCATGCGACCCGCAGTATCGTCCAACCGGCATGGCCAGCATGCTTGACCGAGGCCGATTCGGCGGTGCCGTGCTCGGCCTCACGTTCATCGTCGTTGTCGCTGGTTGCACCTCTGACGATCAAGCGCCGACCGCGACGCAGCCCAGCGAGACGGATGGGGTCACGCAACCCAGCACGGCACCAGGCTCGTCGCTGGCGTCCGAGACCACGGCGACGGCTACTCCGTCCGTCGAGATCGTCGGTGTGTACGAGGCGATCGGGTTCTATCCGGCGTGCGGCAACGAGACG
>JACDHN010000248.1 GCA_013821025.1 Acidimicrobiia bacterium
TCCGACTCGGTCGGGTTGAACAGGCGGTACTCCTCGATCACGCCCTCCGTGCGCTCGCCGATGGTGAACCACCACTGGTCCGACATCGCCGGCGCCGCCAGCGTCATCGTGAACCCGCCACGCTCTCGGCCGGCAAACTGCTGAGCCCTGCCCAGGACCACTCGGCCGCGGCTGGCAGTGACCGAAGCTGCAACGATCGGCTCGCTCTGGGCACCAAGATCGGCGACGTCGATAACGGCGAGCGATCGGGCGCGCACGGGAAAGCCCTGGTACTCGCCGGGCGTGCGGGCGCCCTCGTCGGTGACGATGCCGAGGTTCACGACAGCGTCGGTGTCATAGGGGTTGGAGAGCACCAGCTCGTTGACGCTGTCGTCCTCGGTGAAGCCGTCGGCGAGGTACCACTGCGCCGATGCCGTGGTGGAGCAGCCGGCCAAGGAGTCACCGTCTGGATCGACGGCCCGCTGCTCGACGATGCCGCCGCCGTGGTCCAGCTCGACGACGACGCTGGCGTAGGCACTGTCGGCGGTCTCGTCGACGTCGATGTCGAGGCGGGCGCCGGGCTCGATGATGATGCGCTCGCTGACCTGCTCGCCGTCCTCGGCCAGCACCGAGTACCGACCGCGCAACACCCCGGCGGTCGTGTTGGCGATCACGACCTCGCCGCCGCGCCCCTCACCCTCGGCCGGGACGCCGGGGCAGAACCAGTTGGTGGGGGCCGGGCGCTGGCTGACCGATGGCATCCATGGCTGCTGCACGTCGGCGAACACAGGCACCTCGTCGTCGGGCCGCGTCCTCGTCACCACGACGAGCGCGACGATGACAGCCAGCGTGATGAGGAGCGCCGGGATACGCCGCATCAGAACGTTCGTCCATCTCGCTGGTCGACGGTCTCGTCGCCACGCTCGTCGAGCACGTCGTCGATCCATCCCCCATGCGTCTCATGGGCCAGCAACTCGTCGAGCGCCACGTTGTCACCGTCGGAGCCGAGGGCGATGAGCGTGGCGTCCTCGCTGACGTGGCGGCGTCGGCGCAGCGGGTTGCGGGCGCGGCTCGTGGCGAGGAGCGTGGCCAGCCACAGGCCGGCGACGACGAGCAGCAACACCGAGCGACTCGTATCGGTGGCGTAGCGCAGCGTGGCCGGGCGTTCACCAACGGCGTCGCCGGCCACGTCCCAGGCGTTCGTCACGCCGAAGCCGTTGCGGGGGTCGAGCGTTGGGCCGCTACCACCACGAAGCTCCCAGCGCTCGTCGAACGACGTGGCGAGGTGCATGACGCCGGTCGTCAGGTCATCGGACGTGATCTCAGTGGCGTCGGCCCCGACGAAGACCGGCTCTGCCTGGGTCAGATCGGCGCCGACGAGCCCATTGATGTTCTCGGCGCCGCTGGCCTCAGCCGTCTCCCCTGTGAGTTGGGCGCCCGTCGGCATGGCCGAGCGGTTCTCGAACACCTCGGCACTCGGCGGGCTGAACGTGAGCGCCAGGTCGAGCTGATCCTCCAGCGACTCGAGCAGACCACCCGGTACGGGGAGCGGATCCTCAGACGTGGACTCGGAGTCGTCGGTGCGGGGCACCACGATGTAGCGGATGCCGAGCGGCGCCATGAGCTGCCCGGCGCGCAACGTGTCGCCGTCGGCCAGCAAGTCCAGCACCAGCCGCAGACGGTTGTCGGCGTCGGTGTCCGGCGCCACCCATCGGTCGCGCACGTCCAGTGGGTCGTCGTCCACGACGGCGTAGCCGACACCTTCGGTGAGCTCTTGGGCCGGCACAGGCAGCAGTCGCGGGTCACCGAGGAACAGCACGCGATAGTCGCCATCGGTCGTCTCGTCGGGGAGCTGAGAACCGAGCAGGGACGGCGTCGAGCGGTCTGGTGTCGACCAGGCACCATCACCGACGGCCACGAGCCCGGGTATGACACCGACGACGACAGCGACGTTGGCCAGCACACCGGCCGGCTGACGCCATCCGAATCCGCCGCCGCGGACGTCGAGGTCGAACGCCGCCATCACCGCAGCGGCACCGAGCGCCAGGCCAAGTGCTACTGGCACGAGCAGCACGCTGACATCCGGCAGGCGCATCGACAGCGTGCCCCGATCGGCGAGCACGGCCAACGAGCCGAAGGCGACGACCAGCATCGCCGCCCGCACGGCCCACGTCAGCCGCCACGCTCGGCCGAGCACGAGTGCACCGAGCAGCGAGACGTACAGTGCGATCGCCAGCACGGCCAGCGGCTGATCGCTGAGCCCGAACGTGGCGATGTCCACGAGCCCGCGACCCTCGGGCCCGCCCGTGCGAGCGAGCGTCAGCGTGTCCCACGTCCACGTCGTCGACCACGGCAAGTTCAGACCAACGGCCAGGATCATGGCCACCAACGTTCCGGCCGACAGCCACAGCGAGGTGCGCCACGACCCACCGGCCAGCAGCGTGGCGACGGCGAGCACCACACCCACGGCCCCGAGCAGCAGCGCCACGACGGGCGCGAATGCCGCCGCCAGCGCGGCGACGAGACCCAGGTAGGCGAAGTACCGCACACGGTCGCGCCAGGTCAGGCGGGCGAGGCCGTCTACCAGATCGAGCACGACGAGCCGGGGATCGGCGGTGCCGATGCCGGCGGCGCGGCGGAGGAGATGGACGAACCACGGCACAGCGGCATAGGCCACGAGTCCGGTCCAGCGGCCCTGGGCCAGCATGCCCGACACGAGCGGCACCGCCCCGTACACCACGAAGCTGGCAAGTCGTGCCCTCGTCGACGGGAACACCGTGCCGACACGCGCGGCGCCGAGGATACCGGCCAGTACCAGGCCGATCACGGCCACGGTGTGGGCCAGGCCCATGTGGAACAGCGTCCCGACGCTGAGTAGTGAGATCGCCGCCCAGCCCGTCGGGTTGGGTGACGTAGCGCCCAGCCCGTCGGGGTTCCATCCCGAGCGGAACTGTTCCATCAGTGCACCGGGGCTCTCGGGAAAGGGCAGGAACTCGCCGATCGCCGGCACGCCCCTGCTGATGAACGTCCGGCTCCCGATCACGACGGCGGCGATGACAGCCAGCCACGCCAACGTCGGCGCCGTCGAGGTGGCCCGCCACCTGCGTACGGTGCTGTCGGCGCCGACGTAAGTCATGGTGTCGCGGGTGCGCAGATACGACGACAGTCGAGAGCTGCCGCGCACCTGCAAGTCGAGCAACTCGGGCTCGGGGATGGTGCGCAGTTTGGCGACGGCTCTGCGCCGGGCGAGGAGCCACGGCGTGCGCGGAATCAGGCCGACAAGGGCACGCATCGACGCCCAGGCTTCCGGAAAGCGGCCGGTGAACACGCCGACGACCATCTCTGCCAGCGTCAGGGCCACCATCTCCACCGAACGCAGCGGTAAGCGTGACAGCCCGGTGAGCGTGGCGACCGAACGCATCCGGTGGTGGGCGCGCAACACCCGGTGGTTGAGATCCGGACGGCGCTCCTCCAGCCGCTCGCGATGGCGGACCCGTGCTGCGGGGACCACGAGAACGCGGGCACCACTGAAATGGGCGCGCCAGCACAGATCGACGTCGTCACCGTGGTAATCGACGGCTGCGTCGAACCCGCCGATGGTCCGGAACAGGTCGGCGCGCACGAGCAAGCACGCCGACGGAACGACGAACACGTCCTGGACGGCGTCGTGCTGCTCCTGGTCGACCTCGTCGGCCTCGACGATCGGATCGATCTCGCCGAATCGGTCGAGACTGAGACCCACGTGCTGCAGCGACGCCGGACGGTCCCACTCGACGAGCTTGGGGCCGACGATGCCGGCATTCGAGCGGTACAGCTCCTCGACCAGCCGGGTGACGGCGTCGCGGTCGAGCGCCACATCGTCATGGCACAACAGGAAGAAACCACTGTCGCCCTCCACGAGGCGTTGTACCTCGTTGGCGGCCGGACCGTAGCCCGGATTGCCCTCGAACAAGGTGACGAAGGCGTCGCCGGCGTGGCGGCTGATGGTGTCAGACACTCTGGCCACGACGACCTCGTCCTCGGCTCCTGTGATCAGGAACACGAGGCGCAGGTTCGGGTAGTCCTGAGCGGCCATCGAGGCAACGGTCTCGTCGAACCAGACGCCCGGATCGTGCACCACAACGACGGCAACGACCGGAGGAGCGATCGACGCTTCGGACTCCACGAACGAGCGAGGCTACCGGTGGATGCCGGCGCATCCCGTTCGACGGAGTGCTGCCAACAGTTAGCAGCGCGGATTATCGTGCACGGGATGACGTTTCCCGCCATCGACCTGTCGGGCTTCGACCTGTCCAGGTTGGACCCCCGAGTGCACCTACCGTTCCCGTCGGACGGTCTGCTTGACCAGGAGCGAATCGGTGGTGTGGTGCGTGACTCGACCTACGTCGGCGTGGGGCTGGCCCTGCTCGCCCTGCAAAGGATGCAGTGGGAGCGCCGCCAGCTCGCCAAACGGTTGCGTAACGTCATCGGCTGAGCGCTGCGAAGCCGACCGGGCGAGCGAGCGCCAGCGAACCGACCGGGGATGGGGTCTCACTGGGGGCGCAGCCGCCAGTGAGACCCGGCTGAGAGGCTCGTCGGCTCCGCCCCCGCCCGGGAGCGAACCGGTACATGTCGACTCTCGTGCCCGAAAACCGCCCGACATCCTCCCGCGTCCCGCTCCCCGAAGGCACGATCCCAGTGGGGTTGG
>JACDHN010000044.1 GCA_013821025.1 Acidimicrobiia bacterium
CCGTTCGCCAGCCGTTCTCCCAGTCCCCCTTCGCTCTGTTCGACGATCTCATAACCTTTCGGCACCCAGGCCGGTGGCGCACCGTCGAGCAGCAGCACGCGCCGGACGGGCATTGTCGCCACGGCTTCGTCGATGGCGTCGAGGGTGTCCGCGAGGGCAGCCGCGGCGACCTCGGCGGCCTGCTGGAGCGTGCACGGCGGGCACAGGCGGGTCTTCACGCGGCCGGGCACCGGCGACTTGGCGATGACCGTGACGTGCATCGTTCAGCTCTTGCTTTCCTCGCGAAGCAAACGCCCCATGTCGCGCACTGCCTGAATCGTGCCGCGAACGGTTCCTGTCACCTTCGATCGGCCGGAACGCTCGCTGTACTCGACGGGAACGTTGTAGATCCGCCAACCGCGTTGGTTCGCGCGCAGCACCATCTCCAGCGGCCACCCCGAGCGACGGTCGCGTAGGCCGAGGTCGAGCAGACCCGTCCGCGAGGCAGCGCGCATCGGTCCGAGATCGCGCAGGTCGAGACCGGTTCGCCGGCGGACGTCGGCGGCCAGCACCCTGTTGGCGAGTCGGGCGTGCAGTGGCCAGGCACCGCGGCTCGCCACGCGGGCACCGAGGACGAGGTCGTACTCGCCGCGCTCCACATATCCGGCGACGAGCGGCAGGGCGACCGGATCGAGCGAGGCGTCACAGTCCATGAAGCAGACGATGTCGGCGGTGGCTGCCGCCAACCCTGCTGCGCAGGCGGAACCGAAGCCCCGGACCGGTTCGGACACGACCAGGGCTCCATGGTCCGCAGCGATGGCTGCGGTGGCGTCCGTGGAACCGTTGTCGACGACGATTGGCCGGTACCCGGGTGGCATTCGGCTCAATACGGATTCGACAGCTGCCGCTTCGTTGAGCGCTGGCAGGATGACGTCAGGCATCAGAGGTTCACTTCGACGATCGGGACGGTGACTTGATGAAGGTGTTGGTCACGGGCGGCGCAGGATTCATCGGTTCGCACATCGTCGACGAGTTGGTCGGACTCGGGCACGAGGTCGTGGTCATCGACGATCTCGATCCTGCTGCACACGACGGAGTCCCTGCGGGACTGAACTCGTCGGCGACCTTCGTGTGGGGGGATGTGCGGGATCCCGAAACATGGGTGGACGTGGTCGGTGGGGTGGATGCCGTCTGTCATCAGGCGGCGAAGGTCGGGCTCGGTGTCGACTTCGGTGATGTGGCCGAGTATGTGGCGCGCAACGTCGTCGGCACCGCCTCGCTGTTGCGTGGTCTGCACGACGTCGGGTTCGAGGGCCGGTTCGTCCTGGCGTCGAGCATGGTGGTGTACGGCGAAGGTCGGTACCGTTGCGACGAGCACGGCGTGGTGCGACCCGGCCCGAGGCGGGTCGAGGATCTCGAAGCGGGCCGGTTCGATCCGCTCTGCCCGGTCTGTGGAGGACCACTCGTCGCGGAGGCGATCCCGGAGGACCACTGGCTCGATCCTCGCAACGTCTACGCCACGACGAAGCTCGCACAGGAGGGACTGTGCAACGCTTACGTGCGCGAACATCCTGGTTGCGTTGCGACCCTGTTGCGCTATCACAACGTCTACGGTCCGCGGATGCCGCGGGACACTCCGTACGCCGGGGTGGCCAGTTTGTTCCGCAGCGCGTACGAGCGTGGCGAGGCGCCTGGAGTGCTGGAAGACGGACAACAGCTCCGAGACTTCGTGCACGTACGCGATGTCGCACACGCCAACGCGCTGGCGTTGACCTTCGACCGGCCCGCATCGGGTCCGCTCAACGTGTGCAGCGGCTCGCCGAGGAGCATTCTCGATCTGGCCGAAGCGATGCGACCCGACGGCGCCATGCGACCAGTGGTGGTCGGCGGATTTCGGCTCGGCGACATCCGCCACGTGTTCGCCAACCCCGCGCGTGCTGCGGACGTACTCGGTTTCCGGGCGGCCGTGAGCTTCGATGACGGGGTGAGAGACTTTGCCACGGCGCCACTGCGCACTCCCATCGGGGCGCGCCCGTCGGCGCGCTGAGTGCCGCACGGTCACCACTTCGACACCAATGCTGCTTGGAGCAGGATCGCACAGACTGCCTGCACGCCGAGCCACATTGCCGCGGACCGACGCCCGGCACGCGGTGCGAGAGCGGCTGCGCCGATCGCCAGCCATGGATAGAGCGGCAGCCAGATCCGTTCCACCTCGCCGCGCGTGTACTGCGTGACGTGCGAGACGGCAAGCGCAGCCAGGCCTCCACCGACCAGCACCCACATCCGTCGATCGCGCAGCCGCAGCAGACCAGCGAACACGGCCGGACCGAGGGCGATCAGCGCCACGGCGATGTTGCCGAATCGGAAATAGTCCCACGAGCGGAACTGAGCGGTGCCTTCCCAGTACTCGGTGCGAGTGCGCCGAGCACCGTCGATCCACCAGAAACCAGCGAGCCGGAACGCCATGATCACGACAGCGCCGCCCGCCACCGCCCCGGCGACGGCCCACAACGCACCGAGCCGCCGCTGCGTGGCTGCGACACCGACGATCCCAACGGGCACGAGGACGAAGACCACCCCTAGGTACGTCAAGAACAGCAACGAACCGAGCAGCAGCCCACCGGCGAGTCCGACTGCCGAAGCCCGCCAGGACGTCAACCGCAAAGCCACCGCGACCGCGGCCGCACCGCTTGCCCCCACCGCGGCATAGACGGCGTCTGCGGAGGTGACCAGCCAGAGCGCATACGGGACGACGACCAGGAACGGCGCAGCGCGACGTACCCACTGGCCGCCGGCGACGGCCCACACCGCGATGAGCGTCGCTACGACAACGATGCCGGCGCCGAGCACCGACAGCATCGCCACCGGCCAGGCGCCGCGTAGGTGGATGAAGTCGAGGAACTTGAGCACCAGCAGGAAACCGGGCGGGTGTCCACGTATATGGACGGAGTATCGATCGAGCTGGTCGACGAAGGTACGCAGGAACTCGTCGGCAGGCGGTGCAATGCCGAGATTGGACAGGTACTCGGTGTCATCTGATGCACCATGCAGCACGCCGTCGGCGCCGTCGGTCAGCGCCAGAGCCGTAGCGAACGCCATTGCTGCCGCCGCCGTTGCGAGTACGACGAACCGTAGCCGTACCCTCCAGAACCACTGGCGCCAGACAGCGACGGTCACGACCAGGCCGACGATGCCGGCACCGACCAGGCCGAGCCCGAATCGCCAGTCCCAGCCGTCGTTGAAGTCTCGTCCGACGAGCGGCGCCGCCCCGAGGAAGACCTCTGGAGCGGCCCGTTGCAGAGCCCTCCCGCGATCGACGCCGATGGCTATCACTCGGGCGGCGATGAGAAACGCAAACGCGAAACCGGCTCGCCGCACCCATCGACCCAAGCGACGGGTTTCGGGCACGGTCACCAATTCGCCGTGCTCGCCGCACGTCGACGTCATGGGTCAGGTGATCGCTCGGCGAGGTCGCCGAGGTCGGCGACGGTCGCCGTGATGAGCTCTCGTACCCGGGCGACGTTGGACCGCATCACGGCAAACACCTCGTCCATCGTGACAGGTCGCGCGCCGTCGATCCCTGCGTCGTAGTCGGTCACGAGCCCGACAGTGGCGTAGCGAATCCCCATCTCCGCTGCAAGGACGGCTTCGGGATAGCCGGTCATGTTGATCACCTGCCAGCCCATCTGTCGGAACCAACGGCTCTCGGCGCGGGTGGAGAACCGCGGTCCGTTGATGACGACCATCGTGCCGCCATCAACGACGTCGATGCCGGTGCGGCGAGCGGTGGCCACGAGCGTCGCTCGCAGGTCGGGGTCGTACGGGTCGGCGAACGTCTGGTGGTGGACGGGCGGACGCGAGCCGGGCTCATCGGTCGGGCCGCCGACGTCGTGGAAGGTGTCGGAACGGCCATGAGTGCGATCGATGAGCTGATCGACGATCACGAGTTGCTCAGGGTGGATGTCCGGCTGCAGTGACCCAACCGAGCAGGGAGCGATCAACGACCGCACACCGAGCGAGTTCATGGCCCAGATGTTGGCCCGGTATGGGACCCGATGAGCGACGAACTCATGGTCACGGCCGTGACGCGGGAGAAATGCTATTTGCTGATCGTCGAGCAGCCCGACCGTGACCGGGGCAGCAGGTGACCCGAACGGGGTCGTGACGTCGACGGGCTCGGCAGCGGCCAGGAACTCATAGAAGCCTGAACCGCCGATGACGCCGATCACGTCGTTCGGTTGGATCGGACACGTCGCACGATCACCGCAGCGGCGACCAACCACACGAGGCCGATCACGATCGCCAGGTTCCGACCGTACTCGAGCGGCAGTGCGGACGAGTTCGACGGCCGCAGCCCCCACCGGCGCACCAACGGGTACGAGAACACGATGAACAGCGCCGACGCCGCGCATGCCGCGCGCACAGGGCCCCGCGCCGTTTCCGGCACGACCTTGGCGACGAGCCAACCAACGACGAGCACCAGTGGCGCGATGACGAGATCGTGGGCGAGATCGAACGTGACGATGTGGACGAGCAGCGCGAACGGATGGGCGTCGTCGCTGTGCGACAGTGCGCTCCTGATACCGAAGCCGATGATCGCCCACCCGGCGATGAGTGCCGGGATGAACAACAGCGGGCGCGGGTGCTCCTCGTCGTGCGGCTGCTCGCTGCGCTCGTTCACGAGACCACCAGCTTGACGACCCACTTGGTCTGCAGCACTCCCGGGCGGTTCGGGGCGATCAATCGCAATGGGAACCCGTGGTCGACGTGGAGCTGCTCACCCTTTACGCGCATAGCCAGGATCGTGTCTGCGTCGTCGATCTGGCCAGGGGTGAGATCGGAACTGCGGTACCGTCCGCCGCCTTCCAGTGACTCGACTCGGACCGAACGTCCCGCCGGCGCTCCGGCACGATCGAGGATGTCGCGCACCGGCACGCCATCCCATGTCTGGCTTGTGCTCCATCCCTCCACGCACGAGATCGGCAGGGTCGCCGATCGTTGGGGCAGCTCGCCCAACTCCGTCAACGTGAACGTGCGCAGCGTCTCGCCGCCCGTTTCGACCGCCAGCGCGAAGCCTGGGTCCTGCGCGGTGTCCGTGACGCCCGCCTCGACGGCCGTCCGGTTCACAGGGAACCCTTGGACGCCGATGTCCGGCCGTCGCGGCGCCAGGATGGAGAGCTTGCGCAGTGGCGACACCGTCTGACCAACGGTCGCTACCACGAGCGCCGCCGACGTAGCCCCAACCGCGCCGAGGAAGCGCCGGCGGCCTGCAACGCTCAGAGCCGGCTCGCGCGGTCCCGCCGGGTGGCGTCGCAGTTCCCGCCGGGCCGTCGCCCACTTGGCTGTGGCATGGATCACGAGCGACCCCATCACCACGAATGACACGGCGTAGTGGCCGGCGGGGAAGAAGAACACCCACGGGTACCACAGCTCGATGTTGGCCACGCCGGTGGTGACCATGAACAGGGAACCACCGATGAGGGTCAGCAGGCTCAACCGCTCGATCGCGTGCAGGGCGTTGTCCGCCACCGGCCAGCGGAACAGCCGGGGGAACACAGACCACAACTTGGCGAAGAGCAGCGGGATCGTGGCGACCCCTGTGGCGACGTGCAGACCTTGCGTCACCCGGTAGAGCCCGGCAGGACGGGTGGTCCACGAGAACCACGAAGGCGGATGCTGGATCAGATGGGACAGCAACCCCGTGAGGAAGCAGACGAGGAAGGACACGCCGAGCAGCGCACCGAGGATCGCCGCCACTCGATCGCTGTGCCGCGGGTCGTCGAGCCGGGCCTCACGCCAACGGCTGAGCCGACGGCCCACCATGGCCACTGGCTCGGGAACGGTGAGAGCTGGCTTCATCGCAGTACGACGGTCTCACGACGACCGAGGTCGAACACGCAATGCTGTTGCATGACTCGGCCGAGCACGCATGCCACCCGACGAAGGGGAGGAGGCACAACCCGTACCACGTCGAGCCACACCATGTCCGAACGCGGATCGAGCCAACCACCGATGTAGACCGACCGCCACGCCGGCCCGGTTGCGACGGTCATCAGCCAATCGCGAACGTCGCCGTCGCACCATCGGTTGCGCAAGAAGGTCAGCGACTGCGAAGGACGGGTGACGACGGAGATGCCCGATCGAACCGACTCACCCGTTCGGAGTCGAACCGTGAAGCCGCCGTGCGCCTCGATCATCTGTTGCAATCGCCAAGGATGGGCCGGCGCCGGGGCGCGGCACGATGACGTCGCTGCGACTCTCATTGGTGCTTGAACCTAGGGTCAGCGTCATAACGGACCGCTCTCAGGGTCAGAAACATTCGAGAAACTCGGTTACGGCCGTCCGGGGACGGACGGTGCGCTCGTCGTGCGGCGAGTCTGCCTCGTTGCGCCAAGGAGGGTGCGTAACCGGCACTTGGTCCACGTGGCGGATAACGATCGGCTGCGGCGGTGACGCTGGAGCGGGTCGTCGGTCTTCGAGATTCAGCCGGTTACGTCGAGGGTGCTGATCACTCTGGTCGGGCGCAGCCGTACCACGTACTCGCCGGGTACGCCGTTTCGGCGGCCGAACTCCTCGGCTCGGTCGGCGCCCATGTATCGGCTGCCGATCCGCGTGGCCATCTCCAGCAGTTCGCCAGGATCGGTGCTCACCACCGCCTCGCCCTGAACCTGGACGAAGGCGTAGGGGTCCTCCTCCAGGTCGACCACCAACACGACGCGCGGGTCGCGTGTGATCGCCCTGCCCTTCGCCGACGCCACGGCCGTGGTGAAGACCAGTTCGTCGCCGTCGACCACGAACCAGATCGGCGCCGCCAGCGGGCGGCCGTCGTTTGCAATCCATGCCACCTTGCCGGTGCGCGTGCCCTCGGAGAGGAAGTCGCGGATGGGAGCGGAGATCACGTCGGCGGCAGGCATCGGACTCGAGCGTAGAAGGCGGTGCGCAACCTGCGGTCTCATCGGTCCCTGGTCGAGGGTGCGACCACAAGGCCGACACTGGCCGCGAGCACCACGACGAGTAGCGACGGTTGCACCCCGATGGCGTCGGCCAGCAGCCCGACCAATGGCGGCCCTGCGAGGAACGCGGTGTAGCCGATCGTGCTCACCACCGACACACGCGCAGCAGCCGACGACGGGTCGTCTGCAGCGGCGCTCATCCCGACCGGGAAGCCGAGCGAGGCGCCGGCTCCCCACAGCACTGCTCCGGCGACAGCCACTGGCACCGACGGCGCGGCCGCTACGAGCAGCGCTCCTGCCATCGCCACCGCCGCAGTCGCCCGCAGCACTGCGACGCGGCCGAACCGCTGCAGGAACCAGCCGCCATTGAACCGCATCGCCGTCATGGCGAGCACGAACGCCCCAAAGGTGAACGAGCCCAGCCACTCGGTGGCCCGCACTCCATCGGTGACGGCAAGTGCGAGCCAGTCGTTCGCCACGCCCTCGGTGAGCGCGAAGGCAAGCACGAGGACGCCGACCAGCCGGGTGCGCGAGTCCCGCCATGCGGCAACGAGCCGGTGGCGCCCTCCGTACACGTCGTGCTGCTCGACGTCCATGGGCAGGAACGAACGAAGGGCGACGATCGCGGTCACGGCGACGAGCGGAGCCGTGAGGGCGAGCTGAGCGGATACCGGTACCCCGCCAGCGGCGGACGCTGCGCCGACGAGTGCTCCTGCGACGGCGCCGAGGCTGAAGGCGGCGTGGAAGCGTGGCATCAAGGTCCGCTGCAGCTGGCGCTCGACGTCGGCGCCCTGGACGTTCATGGAGACGTCCCATGTGCTCATCCCCAGGCCGGAGACGAGCAAGCCCGCTGCGACAACGGGAACGACGGCGAGGTGCACGCCGAAAGCGATGAGCAGCGTGCCTGCCGTGACGGCCGCCACGCCGGCGCCGACGGCACGTGCGGGTCCGATGCGTTGAACCAGGGCACCCGACAGCGGCAGGGCGATCAGGGTGCCCGCCGACAGGCACAGCAACAGCAGGCCCATCCGGCCGGCGGTCAGGCCAAGGCCGGCCTTGATCGCGGGGAGCCGAGAGACCCAGGACGCGAAGGCCAGGCCGTTCAG
Source organism: Acidimicrobiia bacterium (assembly GCA_013821025.1). Taxonomy (GTDB): domain Bacteria; phylum Actinomycetota; class Acidimicrobiia; order Acidimicrobiales; family Ilumatobacteraceae; genus JACDHN01. The sequence goes on from JACDHN010000044.1 coordinate 8,039, forward strand.
CCCGAACGTCATGGCGACGGCAACCCGAGCGCGGTCGGCCGCGTCTCGCTGCGGGATGGAGGAGGTCGCGTGACGGTTGGCAGTGGGCAACACGGTGAAGCTCGGCTCTGAATGGCGAAGTGACGCTGGTCGGAACGATTCGACACCGATGATCGCCGGTGCGGAGCGCGGCCGCCCAACTCGGCTCGACGGCCCAGACTGCTCGCTTGCTCGCGCGATGTGGCATGATGGCGCGCGTCTGGCGCAGGCGGCGGCGGACACGGCGGGCCGGGTGGCGGCCGCAGGGACGGCAGATTAGCGACCTTGGGTTCCCACGGCACGATCGCATGTGGCCAAGCGGGAGGTCATGTACGTGTACAGCAGAAAGCTTGACGGCAGGGCCATCGTATGGGTCGTCGGCGCCGCGCTGATCGTGGCGTTGTCACTCCTGGCGGTATACGCCGGCCGGACGATGTATCCAGGCGACGATTCGACCGCCCCGGCGGACCCGATCGTCGTTGACACGATCGGTCCGTCTGGTACGTCATCGACCACCGCGCCGGCCGCGTCCAGCGAGCCGGCCACGACAGGGCTCCCGCCGGTGAGCTCCACCACGTCCAGCGTTGCATCGACAACGACGCGGCCGACCACCACGACGACCGAGGTGACGCGCAAGACGACGTCCTCAACTGCGCCGACCACGACGACTCGGGTGACTCGTCCGACGACGACCTCAACTGCGCCGACCACGACGACTCGGGTGAGTCGTCCGACGACGACCTCAACACAGCTGACCACCCCCGCGGTCGCGGTCAGCTATTCCACGCTGCCAGACGGCAGCCCCCAGCCGGTGGTCGCCATCTTCGACGTCGACACGATCACGCTGTCGGGCACCGTGCCGAGCCAGGCGGCCGCCGACCGGCTCGGCGCCCTGGCGTTGGCGAACAGCAAGACTCCGGCGTCGCTGGTGAAGTTCCTCGACATCGACCCGAATGTGCCCAAGAGCGTCGGTGTGCGCGTGATCGAGCTCACGTCATTTCGATTCCCCGAGGCCAGCGCTGTGATCCTGCCCGACCACGCGCTGGAGTTCGATCGCGTCGCCACGGTGATGGAGGCGCTGCCGAACGTCACCGCGCTGGTGATCGGGCACGCTGACCAACGCGGTTCATCGAAAGACAATTTCGCCATCTCCGACGCCCGCGCCCGAGCGACCGTCAGCTATCTCGTCGGCAAGGGCATCGATCCGGACCGACTGTCGTCTCGAGCGGTCGGCGAGACCGACCTGCTCATCCTCAACGACGACGAGGCCGCGTTCGCCCTCAACCGGCGCACCGAGTTCGTCTTCTACGGGCTCGTGGCCGATACCTGAGTGCTCATCTCTTGCCGACTCCGGCTGCGGATCGCGGCGATTCGAGGAAGCGGATTCGGGGTACTTCTCTTAGCGACTTCGGGTGCGAGGAGAATGTGATGAGCAATGAGACGACGAGCGCCGAACGCCGGGTCCGCGCCGGGCAGACGATCCGCGTGATCGTCTGGCTCGTTGTGGTCGCTGTCGTGGTGGTGTTCGCCTTGGTGAACACGAAAAAGGTCGACGTCGACTGGGTCGTGAGCGACTCTCGTGCCCCGCTCTGGGTAGTGATCGGCGCAAGCGCCGTCGCCGGCGCGATCATCGGTTTCGTAGCCCGTCCCCGCAGAAGCTGATCGTCAAGCCTGTCGGGAACAGGGCGTCATCGAGGTGCCATCTCAACTCTGGCTCAGTCGATCGAGGATGAGGTCGATGACGGACCCGAGCTCGCGCCGGCGGCGGCGCGGGTTGGATGACCGGCCAACGTCGAGACCGGCGTGGGTGATCACGCCGAGTAGTACTCGGGTGAGTGGCTCATCGGGTACGTCGGGGAGTTCGCCAGCCTTGATCGCAGCGCGGACGGCTGCTCGTGTCGCGTCAAAGGCATGGCGCTCGTCGATCGCCTGCCACGTTTCCCATCCCAGCGCTGCAGGGCCATCGATGAGCACGATTTGTCGAACGTCGCTGCGGGCGCAGCAGTCGAGGTAGCGGGCGCAGCCGGCCCGCATCGCGGCAAGGGGGGCGGTTTCGGCCCTGGCCGCCGCCGTCACCTCGTCGGCGATCTCAGCCTGTATCTCCTCGACGACCGCGGTGAACAGGGCCAGCTTGTCTCGATAATGGTGATACAGCGCGCCGCGAGTGAGGTTTGCTCGGGCGGCGATGGTCGCGGTACGCGCGTCTTGGTAGCCGGCTCCAGCGAACTCGCGTCGTGCCGAGTCGAGTAGGGCTCGCGTCGTGCGATCTGCGTCTCGCGTTCGCTTCACCTTCTGCACGAAGGTCGCATCGGACGTGGCTATTGGGCGAGCGCCTGGTCGGGCGGGCGCGACGTCTGCAGCTTCGTCCGAGCACGAGGGACGAAGAACTCGAGTGCGATGTTGTCCGGGTCGCGAAAGGCGAGGCCGCTGCCGTACGGCTCGACGAGGATGTCGCCGCGCTCGATGCCGAGCCTGTCGAGGTGTGCCGTCCAAGCGTGGAGTTCGTCGGTATTGGCGCAGGCGAAGGCGAGATGATCGAGCCCGGGCCGTCGTTCGTCGAATCGAGCAGCGACTGCGTCAGCGAAGTGGTGGAGACCGAGGTTGGGTTCCCGCCAGACAGCGAGGGAGTAGTGGTGGGACGTACCGCGCAGCATCTCGCCGACATGGGCGGGAGGCGTTGCGAACAGGGCCGTGTACCACTCGATGCTCCGTTCGAGGTCACTGACGGTCAGCGCGACGTGGGCGATCGTGACGGGAGAGGGCGGCATAGTCATCGCATTAACATACACCGAGTATGTTAATGCCTTTCGTTTCCGTGCGGCATCCTGAGCTGGGCAATGCGCCCGACCTGCGTGGAGCTGGGGGGAATCGAACCCCCTACGGTTGTCCGTCATGGTGACGGCACATCCGGGTTAGTCCTGGTAGATGCCATGATGGGGTGCCCGCAACACCACAGCCGGGCTGCCGTTTCCAGGTCCGTTGTGAGCAGTTCGTGAGCGCGATGTGAGCGCGGCCGTCAAGCTCGACTTGCCGCCCACGCTTCGATGTCGGCGCGGCACCACAGCAGGCATCGGCCAGAGAGCCTTTCTCGATGATCGGCGCTGGGAAGTCGTCATGGCGGCGGCGGTAGGGCAACGTTTAAGTCGAATCGACGTTGTCGGGATCGACTGGGAGGCGTGGGTACCAGCGTGGTACCAGCTGGACTAGTTGCTTGTGTTCCGCAACTTCGTCGTTCATACTGCGCGGGCAGCGCCGCCGCT
>JACDHN010000249.1 GCA_013821025.1 Acidimicrobiia bacterium
TCGCCGACGGGACGGAACGCACGATCGACACCGGCGACGAGCCGCACGCCGTCGACCTCGATTCCAACCACGAGTACGTCACCGATGTACTGCGCTTGCGCATCCAGTCGCTGACGGCACCGCCCGGCGTGTACGACGAGCACGTCATGACGGGCGATCGGCGACTGCTCAAGCAAACCCCGACGCCAAACGTCGACCTGTCGAGCTATACGTCCGAGCGCGTCTGGGCCACGGCTGCCGACGGCGTCGAGGTGCCCGTCGATGTCGTGCGCCACGTCGACACGCCCGTCGACGGCACGGCGCCGTGCGCTCTGTACGGGTACGGGGCTTACGAGGCGTCGATGCCGCCGTGGTTCTCCGTCGCCCGACTGTCGCTGCTCGACCGGGGGTTCGTGTGGGCTCTCGTGCACCCACGCGGCGGCGGCGAGCTCGGGCGGCGTTGGTACACCGACGGCAAGCTGCTCAACAAGCGCAACACGTTCGTCGACACCATTGCGGCCGCCGAGCATCTCATCGCGCGGGGGACCGTGGCGCCCGGGCGGGTTTGTGTGCGAGGAGGCAGTGCCGGCGGCTTGCTCGTCGGCGCCTGCATCACCGAACGCCCCGAGCTGTTCGCCAGCGCCGTCGCCGAGGTGCCGTTCGTCGACGTGGTCACGACGATGAGCGACCCGTCACTTCCACTCACCGTCACCGAGTGGGAAGAGTGGGGCGATCCCCGCACCGAACCGTTCGCCAGTTACATCGAGTCGTACTCGCCGTACGACCGCACCGTGCCCGCCGAGTACCCGGCGCTGTACGTGACGGCTGGCATCAACGACGTCCGGGTCTCGTACCACGAACCTACGAAGTGGGTGGCGAAGCTGCGCGCCACGCAGACCAACGCCGATCGGCCGCTCGTCTACCACTGCGAGATGGGCGCCGGCCACGCCGGCCCGAGCGGTCGCTACGACGCCTGGCGTGATGAGGCCAAGGTGCTCACGTTCATCGCCACGACCACGTAGCACGTTTCGCTCCCGGCGCCCGCCGTGCCCGCCGTGCCCGCCGGGAACTGTGAGCTCACGACGTCGGCAGCAGCCGTGTGGCTCACAGATCGGGCGACGTCATGCGGTGGCGGTGGCGACGGCGATCACGGCGATGACGACGAGAATGGCGTTGCGGGCGATGTGGCGCCATGAGATCGGCGTCGTCGATGCCGCGCCGAAGCAGGCGCACGGCGGTCGCCTGCCGTGGCGCAGGTTCCACCCGATCAGAGCCGTGAAGGCGACGAGCAGACCGAGCGCGGCGGCGGCAGGAGCCGGCGCGGCCAGTTGGGTCGCCGTTGCGGCACCGACCGCCAGCTCCACGACGGGGACGACGACTGCCACCGGTCCCGGCACAGCGAGACCCGCCGCCTGCCGGCGCCAGCCGGCGACGTCGATCAGCTTGGCCACGCCGCTCCCCACGAACACGGCCCCGAGCACGAGCGAGGCGACCGCATGCACGATGTCCATCGGCGGCGGGCGCCGTCAGTGTGACGCTGGACCGACGGTGATGGTGGTGCGCTCTGCGGCTGCGAACACGTCGACCGTGGTCGCCAGCTTCTGCGCCGTGGCCAGAATCTCATCCACGCAGTCATCGTTGTGGTCGGGGTCGTGGTGGAACAGCGCCAACCGGCGGGCACCGGCCTTCTCGGCGAGCCACACGGCGAACTCGGCCGTGCAGTGGCCCCAGTCGCTCCTTCCGGCGAACTCGTCCGGCAGGTACTGAGAATCGTGGATCAGCAGGTCTGCACCTGAGCACAGCTCCAGCACGCCGTCGTCGACCGTGAACTCGGCGCCGGACGGTTGCTGGTGGTCGCTCAGGTAGGTGACCGTGACACCTCTCCACATCAACCGGTAGCCGAGCGCCCTGCCGACGTGGGGCACACGTCGGGCGAGCACCAGCACCGGCGATTCAGGGTTGCCGATCGTGAACTCCGACTCGACGACGTCGTGGAAGTGCAACGACCCTGGAATGCCGTGCAGCTCGATGGGGAACATCGGCGGCGTGATCGTGCCGTGCAACACGTCCTCGGCGCTGCGGCCGTCGTCCTGGCGCGGCGCGTACACGTGGAACTCACTCCCGTCGCGCAGCAGGGGCTGGAAGAACGGCAGGCCCTGGATGTGATCCCAGTGCAGATGACCGATCAGGCAGCTCGCCTTCAGCGGCTGGTCCTCTGGGATGGTGTGGCCGAAGTAGCGCAGGCCGGTACCGAGGTCGAGCAGTATCGGCGAGTTTCCTGGGACGTCGATGGCGACGCACGACGTGTTGCCCCCGTACCGCGCGACCTCGGGTCCGTGGCACGGGGTCGAGCCCCGAACCCCGTAGAACGTGACCTTGATGGCATCCCCAGTGATTGGGGGACTCTACCCCTGGCACTCACTCGTAGCGTTTGGGCAAGCCCCGGCCGGCGTCGGACGGTCGACCTACGGTCACGGCAGGTGTAGCTCGCCATCACGTTCGACCACCAGGCCGTCGAGGATCAACCCTTCGACGATCCGGCGGTCGAACCTTGCGGTCGCATTGGCGCCACGACCCAGTTCAGCCAGGGTCCGGCCGCGAGCCTGGCGATCGCTGCCCTCGTAGGGCGCCTGCGGGGTGCTGACGCCCGCCGATCCGGCAGCCGGGTCGGGCATCGGGTTGCCGGCCTGATGCCATCGGCACGTTGCCGCCGTCGGGCAGGCCTCACACGACGGCTTCGGACGACAGACGGTGGCGCCCAGATCCATCAGCGTCTGGTTCCACAACCAACCCTGGCCGTCGGGAACGAGAGCGTCCGCCAACGACTGCACGGTAGACCGGGTCAGCTTGGTCCCGGCTGTCCTGGCGAGGATCCTGGCGATGTTGGTGTCGACCACACCGACGTCGCGCTCGAAGGCGAAGGCCATGACGGCGCGTGCCGTGTACGGACCTATTCCCGGCAACGCCTGTAGCTGCTCCACCGAGTCGGGCACCTGCCCATCGTGTCGCTGCACCATCGTCGCGGCTGCGCCGTGGAGGTCGCGCGCCCGGCGCGGGTACCCCAGCCCCTGCCAACGACGCAGCGCATCCCCGAGCGGCACCCCGGACAGGTCGGCCGGTGTCGGATACCAGCGGCACCAGTCGTGCCACCGCCGGATCACGCGCATCGCTTGCGTCTGCTGCAGCATCACCTCGGCGATGAGGATCTTCCACGGATCGCGCGAAGCGCGCCACGGCAAATCCCGCAGCCGCGCCTCGCCCGATGACAGCACGTCCGCAACGGCGAGCATGCCCGGAACGTAGCTCGACCGATCTGGGCGTGGAATGTTCCAGCCCCCGCGAAAGATCACGCCCAGTCGGTGTAGTGGAAGGAATCACGCCCAGTTGGGCTGCGGCGGGGGCTTGATCACTGGCACCGGGAAGCGCATGCTGGAGGATCGGGACGAGGAGGCGGGCGAATGGATCCGAAGACGATGTGGGGTGCCGGCGACTATCCAGCGGTGGCAGAGCTCATCAGCGATGTGGGTGAGCTCTGCGTCGAGCGAGCCGGCATCGGCGCAGGCATGGACGTGCTCGACGTCGCCTGCGGGAGCGGCAACGCCACGATCCCGGCGGCGCGCGCTGGAGCGAACGTGACCGGCCTCGACTTCCAACCCGATCTGCTCGCCAACGCCCGCCAGCGGGCGCAAGACGAGGGCATCGATGTGGAGTGGATCGAAGCCGACGCTCAACAGATGCCGTTCGACGATCAACGATTCGACCGGGTGATCTCCACGTTCGGCCACATGTTCGCGCCCGACCACGCCCGCACGGCCTCGGAGATGCGCCGCGTCCTGCGCCCAGACGGTCGGATCGTCATCTGCTGCTGGACGCCTGAAGGCTCGATCGGTCGCATGTTCCTCACCATCGGCACGCTGGTGCCTCCGCCTCCTGGAGGACAGATGCCCTTGCTGTGGGGTACGGAGGCCCATGTGCAGAAGCTGCTCGGCCCGGCGACGTTCGATCGACGAGAGGTGGAGTGGACTCACGAGTCGGTCGATTCGTACGCCGACTTCTTCCTCTCGAGCTTCGGGCCGATGCTGAACGCCGCCGAGGCGCTCGGCGAGCGCTCAGGCGAGCTGCGCAAGGAGTTCCTCGCCTTCCTCGCGGACGAGAACCTGGCCGACGACGGTTCGCTGCTGTTCCGGGGCGAGTACCTGGTGTCAGTTGTCGATACGCCGGGCGCTCAGTCGGCCCAGACGTCGACGCCGTCGTAAGGGCGTCGACGCTCGGGCGCCGCATCGCGGCGCCACGCCAGGAGCTTGCGGCGGAAGTAGCACACTTCCTCGCCGTCCTGATTGAAGCCCTTGGTCTCGACCGTCACCACACCCCGGTCGGGCTTCGACGACGACTCCTTCACATCGAGCACCCGCGTCTCGGCGTGAATGGTGTCGCCGTGGAACGTGGGGAACTTGTGCAGCAGCGTCTCCACCTCCAGGTTGGCGATGGCTGCGCCGCTCACGTCGGGCACGCTCATGCCCAACACCAACGAGTACACCAGGTTGCCGACAACGACGTTGCGCCCCTGCACGGACTGCGAGGCGAACCAGTCGTTCGTGTGCAGCGGATGGTGGTTCATCGTGATCATGCAGAACAGGTGGTCGTCGTACTCCGTGATCGTCTTGCCAGGCCA
>JACDHN010000250.1 GCA_013821025.1 Acidimicrobiia bacterium
GCGTACTACAGCTTGATGTTCGACCGACCGGTGCGGTACTTCGAACCGTCGGGCGAGTCGCTTTCGATGGCGGTCGACGCCCTGCACCTCCTCGCCCAGCGGGTGCGACGTTGCATGGATGCCGGCCAGCTCGCCGAAGGCGACGAGACGGAGGTGGCCTCGTCGCTGTGGGCCACGGTGCACGGCGTCGTGTGCATCGAGCGGTTCAAGGACTTCACACCCATTCCAGACTGGGAGCGGCTGTACAGCACGACGGTCTCCGCCGTCATCCGCGGCTTGAGCACCACACCATCATGATGCGGCCGCCGAACCTGAACGACGCGACCCGGTAGCGTTCGGCGGGTGCCATCCGTCTTGTTCGCCAGCATCTTCACGACGTTGGGCGGATGGATCGAGGATCTCACCGGTTGGCTCGAGGATGCGTCGGCTCAGTGGTGGTTCCTCCTCGTCATCCTCGCCATCGCCCTGCTCGATTCGGTGATCCCCATCGTTCCGAGCGAGACGGCAGTGATCCTCGGCGGTGTCGCCGCCGGCCAGGGTGAGCAGCCGTTGCTGCTCGTGATCGCCGCCGGTGCGGTGGGCGCATTCCTCGGCGACAACCTGGCTTACGAGATCGGACATCGGTTCAGCGACAGGATCGCCAAGAGGGCGGAGCACAGGGAGAAGACCCGCAAACGCATGGACTGGGCGCGCCAATCGATCGCCGAGCGCGGGGGCATGCTGCTCATCACGGCCCGCTTCATCCCCGGCGGCCGAACGGCACTGACGATCACGTCGGGACTCACGAGTCAGCCGCGCCTCTGGTTCGTCAAGTGGATCGGCGTCGCTGCGATCCTCTGGGCGTCGTATGCCGCCATCCTCGGCAACATCTTCGGGCAGCAGTTCGCCGACAACCACACGCTCGCCTTCGTGCTGGCCTTCTTGGCGGCGCTCTCGATCACGATCCTGATCGAGGTCGTCCGCCACGCGCGCAAGTCCCGGGCCGACCGCGACGACGAGGCGGCCGACCGTGTTGGCGCTGCTGATCGTTCGTGACGGGGTGCTCCCGGCTGGCGCCGCGGAGACCGTCGAGGAGTGCCACGGCGACGTGATCGTCGCCACCGACGACGACGAACTCGACGATGCCCTCGAAGCGCTGACGGGGCTGGTCGGTTCGGTGACGTGCGTCGACGTCGGCCCGTTCCACCCTGCGGCGTGGGCGAAGGCCCTCGCCCCGCTCGTGGCGCACGCCGACGTCGTCGTGCTCCCGGCGTCGCCCGATGGCCGCGACGTGGCGCCACATCTGGCTCATCGTCTTGAGCGCACACTCCATGCCAACGCCGTGCGTGTCACGGCGGACGGGGCCGACGTCGTGGCCGACGCAGGACTGGCGTTGCGAGCAGTGGCGTTCACGGATCCGTGCGTCGTCACGCTGCAGCCTGGTGTGCGTTCCGTCGAACGCCGGCGGCCATCGGTCGCGGCCCGCTGGATCAGCGTCGTCCCCGCCGATGTAGTGGAGGCGGCGGAGCATGGCGGCGGCTGTGACGGCGTGCACACCGTGGCGCTCCTGGCCGCCGACGCCGCCAGCATCGACCTTGCCGAAGCGCCTCGCATCGTCGCCGGCGGGGCGGGGTTGGACTCGCCAGAACGCTTCGACCAACTGGCCGACGTTGCGGCAGCGCTCGGCGCCTCCATCGGCACCACCCGTGTGGTCACCGACCGGGGCTGGCTCCCCCACCAGCGCCAGATCGGCACCACGGGCGTGGTCGTCGACCCGGAGCTGTACATGGCGTTCGGGATCAGCGGCGCTGTCCAGCACACGACCGGACTCGGCGACCCCGACCACATCATCAGCGTCAACATCGATCCTCATTGCCCGATGATGCAAGTGGCCGACGTGGCGATCGTGGCCGACGCCAACGAGGTGATCGCCGAGCTGGCCCGCCTGCTCGCCGCCGGCGGCGAGCGCGCACCGTGAACACCGTCGATGCCGTCGTCGTCGGTGCAGGTCCTGGCGGGTCATGCGCCGCTGCCGTGATCGCCAGGGCCGGGTACCGCGTTGCCCTGCTGGAGCGGGGACCGTCGCCTGGCAGCAAGAACATGTACGGCGGCGTCGTCTACCCGCGCATGCTCGACGCCCTGTACCCCCGATGGTGGGAGGAGGCGCCCGTACAGCGCTGGGTCACCCGCCGCTCGACGATGGTGCTCACGGACACCCAGGCGGTGACACTCGACATGCGCACCAGCAATTGGGGCCGGCCGCCGTACAACGGTGCCACTGCGTACCGGCCTGACTTCGACGCCTGGCTGGCCGGCAAGGCGGAGGCCGACGGCGCCGAGTTGCTGTGCGCAACGACGGCCACCGGCCTGTTGCGCCACGGCAGCCGCATCGTCGGCGTCACCACGGACCGCCCCGACGGCGAGCTGCTGGCGCCGGTCGTCGTCGCCTGCGACGGCGTGAACAGCTTCTTGGCCAAGGAAGCAGGACTGCACTCGCCGGTCGACGCCTCCAACTACACGCTCGGTGTGAAAGAGACACTGCGGCTCGGGCGGGACGTGATCGACGAACGATTCGGTGTGCGAGACCGCGAGGGTGTCGACATCGAGATCCTGGGCGTCACCGGCGGCGTCAACGGTGGCGGTTTCCTGTACACGAACCTCGACACCGTCTCCGTCGGCGTCGTGTTGAAACTGACGCATCTGGCGGCCCAACAGCAGCGGCCAGAGGAGCTCATCGCACACCTCAAATCGCACCCGGCCATCGCCCCGCTCGTCGAGGGCGGTGAGCTGGAGGAGTACTCCGCCCATCTGATCCCCGAGGCCGGCGTCTCGATGATGCCACAGCTCGCCACGGACGGGATGCTCGTCGTCGGTGACGCCGCCGCCATGTGCCTGGCCGCAGGGATCTGGTTGGAGGGTGTCAACTTTGCGATGGCCAGCGGCATGTATGCAGGCGAAGCGATCGTCGAGGCGCTCACCGCCGGCGACATGAGCGCCGTTGGGCTGGCCGGCTACGAGCGACGTCTCGAGCGCAGCTTCGTGCTGCAGGACCATCGCAAGCTGCGCAACGTGCCGGGACTCGTGCTGTCGGACCGCGTCCAGCATCAGTATCCGCAGATGATCGCGAATACCGTTGAGCGCATGTTCCGCGTCGACAACCCGCTGCCCAAGCCGGGGCTGCGTCGGATCTTCACCGAGGAGCGACGCCGGGCCGGCGTGAAGGTGCGTGACCTCGCTCGAGACGCCTGGACGGGGTTGCGAGGGCTCGGCTGATGCCGGATCCCGACGCCTCCCGGCCCGAGCGCTGGCCGGACATCTCGTTCGAGGATCGCATGGCCACCACCGTGTTCGACGTGCACGAGCGGGCCCACATCGACGTCGACTCCTCCGTGTGCGACGGCTGCTCGACGCAACGATGCGTCGTCGTTTGCCCGGCGAACCTCTTCGTCCCAACAGCCGAGGGCGGCATCGTCTTCAACTACGAGCAGTGCTTCGAGTGCGGGGCGTGCTACTTGGTGTGCAACGAGGAGGGCGCCATCACCTGGACCTATCCAGAAGGAGGCCATGGGGTCGTGTTCCGCCGGTCGTGAAGGACGTCGTGGTCTGCTGGAAGTGGCTCGGCGAGCGCGCTCCGACGCAGGTCGGGGTGTCGCACGCCGACGAGGCCGCCCTGGCGCTGGCCCGCCACCTCACCGGCGATACCGGTTCGGTGACCGTGCTGCTGAGCGGCCCGCCGGGAGCGGACGCAGCGGCCCGAGAGGCGCTTGCCCGAGGCGCCACGTCGGCCGGGCGACTCGATGGAGCAGGCGACGAGCCGAGCCGCGACGTTGCCGGAGCGCTCGCCCGTGCGATCGCCGAGGACCACGACGTGGACCTCATCGTGTGCGGTGACGCCTCGTTCGACCGCGGCAGCGGATCAGTGCCGGCGTTCGTGGCTGCGCAACTCGATTGGCCCCAGGCGCTCGGCCTGCTCGAACTGGCGCCCACCCCCGACGGCGCCCTGACTGCGACGCGCCGGCTCGACCAGGGCCGTCGCGAGCAACTCGTGATCCGGGGCAGGGCGGTCGTGTCGGTGGAGCCCGGCGTGGCGCGCCCGCAGCGCGCGAGCTTGGTGGCGCTGAGGGCGGCTCGTACGGCCTCGATCCAGGTGCGGCCGGGACCTCCGCCGCTGGCCGAGCCGCCAGGAGAGCGTGTGCCCTTCCGGCCCCGCGCCCGCGTCGTGGCCGCCCCGTCCGGCGAAGATGCTCTGACCCGGGTGCGCGACCTGGCCGACAGCGACACGGCCGCCCACGCCACCGACACCGCGGAGCTCGATCCGTCCAGCGCCGCCGCCCGCATCGTGGAGCTGCTGACGCAGTGGGGGTACCGGAAGGGCGGGCGGCGAGGACCTTGATACTTTCGTGCATGACGTGGCCCGAGATCGAGAGCCGCGCTCGGCGGCCGGTGCTGATCGTTCCTCTCGGCTCGTGCGAGCAGCACGGACCACACCTGCCGTTGCACACTGACACGGTGATCGCCACCGCCCTGGCTGAACGTCTGGCCAAGACCGACGATTCGTTTCTCGTCGCTCCCGCCGTCGCAGCGGGGGCCAGCGGCGAGCACCAGGCCTTCCCCGGCACGCTCTCCATCGGCACCGCAGCGATGACCCAAGTCGTCGTCGAGCTGGTCCGGT
>JACDHN010000045.1 GCA_013821025.1 Acidimicrobiia bacterium
GGGGAGCGGCACCGGGGCCACGACCTCGTGGGACTCGGTCGGCCGTTCGTCCCCTGGCGGCGTTTCGGCAGGCGGTGCCGAAGGGACGGCCGGCTCGGGGTCGTCGGGCTCGGAAGCCGACGACTCGTCACCGCTGGGACGATTCATATCTCCGGTTGGATCGGTCGGTCGCCTCGTGGGCTCGTGTGTAAAAGCCGACGACGTCACCAGGGGAAGCGGCTCGGGTCGGGGCAGCTTCTCCGCCGCTCGCACGAGTGCCCGGCCGAACTCGGCAGCGCTCCAGCGTTGGCCGCGATCGGGGCGGGCGGCTCGCTCCAGCACGGAGGCGAGCGCTCCGAGGTCGGCAGACACGGGCGTCAGCTTCCCGACGCGGGCCGACAGCGTGGAGACGGTGGAATCGCCCGAGAACGGAACGGTGCCGGTGACGGCCTCGATCAACGTCAGGCCAAGCGCGTAGACGTCGGTCTTCCCATCGATCGGCTGGCCGAGCGCCTGTTCCGGTGAGGCGTAGCGAGCGACGTGGGTCTCCACCGTTGCCGGCTCGCGCCAGCTGCTGGCGCCCAGCAACCGGGCCAGGCCGAAGTCGATGACCCGCAGCCGGCGGTCGTCGCCGTACACGAGTTTGGACGGCGTCAGCTCACCGTGCACAAGGCTGCGTCGGTGGGCGTGGTCGAGCGCGCGGCAGGCCTCGAGGCCGATGACGAGAGCCTGCGACGGCGACAGGTACCGGCCCCGGTCGAACAGGTCACGCAGACTTCCGGCGCCGAGGTACTCGACGACGGCGAACATCGTCGTGCGGCCACCCACGCGGTCCTCACCCCAGTCGTAGATGGCGGAGATGTTGAGGTGGGACAGCGTCGACATCGAGCGCATCACCTGATCGAACCGGCGCTGGAACTCCGGCAGCTCGGAGATCTCGGGGCGGATCAGCTTGAGCGTGACGGGCCGTTCGACCTGGATGTCGACGGCATCGACCACCACCGTGTAGGCGCCTGCCGACACCAGCCGTTCGATCCGATAGCGGTTTGCGACCACCACGCCGACCAGGGTTCTGGACACCCGGCGGCGGGCCGGATCGGCTGGGCTCGAGCCGGGACGGAGTCCGTCGTCATCGATTCCCACAGGTGCGCAACGCTATCGGGTGGGCTCGCGGGGGTGGCGGAGACGCGATTCGCCGCCATCATGGGACCGTGCTCACGGTGTTCGGATCACAGCGGCGACGCCGCTTCGATCGATCGTTGCTGATCGCCAGCCTGGCCATCGCCGCCGGGCTTACCCTGATCATCTGGGGCATAACCGTCTCGGTGACCGGCGACGACCGCGGGCCTCTCCCCGACGCCATCGAATCGGTCTCGCCGGCGGACGGAGCGTCCCAGGTGCCCCAACAATCCGGGTTCTTCATCGATCTCCTGGCCGGCTACGAGGGCTCGCTCACGATCGACGGCGTCGAGCTACCCGTGGTTCGCCTCGACGAGCTGGGCGGTCTCGATCAGGAGCCAGGCGAACAGATCGACATCCCGCCCGTCACCGTCTACGAGCCGGGCAACGCCACGCTCGCGTTCACCCCGAGCGACGGGGCGCTGATCTCCTCACTCGGCCCGGGATCGCATCGCGCCTCTGTGACGTACTGGAAGACCGCCGAAGGTCGCGACGAAGCCCGCAGCTACAGCTGGGAGTTCACCGTCGTCTGACGGTGGTTCAGAGCTCGCCGGTCTGCAGCAGTCGTTCGAAACCTGCCTCGTCGAGCACGCGAACGCCGTGACGTTCGGCCTGGGTGATCTTGCTGGCGCCCGGGCCGTCGCCGGCCACGACGGCGTACGTCTTGGCGCTCACCGATCCGGGGCTCTTGCCGCCTCTGGCGACGATGGCGGCGGCGGCTTCGTCACGCGAGAAGCCGGCGAGTGTCCCGGTGACCACCACCGAGCGACCTTCGAGCACCTGCTCGACATCGTCGTCGGCCGCACCGGACGCAGCTTCGCCTCGGAAATCGACTTCGGCCGCCCGCAGCTTCTCGATGAAGCCCCGGTTCGACTCCAGCGAGAACCAAGCGTCGATCGAGGCGGCGATGGTGGGGCCGATGCCGTCCACCTCGGCGAGTCCCTCCTCGCCGGTGCTCATCACTGCGTCGAGAGAGCCGAACGCCGACGCCAGCGCCCACGCTGCCGTCGGGCCGAGGTGTTTGATGCCGAGCGCCACGAGCAGACGAGGTAGCGACGAGTGGCGGGAAGCGTCGATGGCGTCCAGCAGCTTGGTGGCGCTGACCTGTCCGAAGCCGTCGAGCGTGAGCAACTCGTCGACGGTGAGCGAGTAGATGTCGGCGGCGTCCTCCACGAGGCCTGCGCCCGTGAGCTGGGCGACCGTGCGCTCGCCGAGCCCCTCGATGTCGAGCCCACCGCGAGAGGCGAAATGGATGAGCCGCTGATCGCGCTGCACCGGGCAGGCCGGCTCGACGCAGCGGGTGTCGGCCTCGCCTTCGAGTCGCACCAAGGTGCTGGCCAGTGCGCATGGACACGTGGTCGGGAAACGCCACGGCCGGGCTCCGGCTGCGCGGGCGGTGATCATTGGGCCAACGACCTCTGGGATGACATCACCGGCTTTGCGCACGATCACGGTGTCTCCAGGGCGTACGTCTTTCGCCGCCACCTGGTCTTCGTTGTGCAGCGTCGCCAGGCCGACGGTGGAACCGCCGACGAACACGGGCTCCAGTACGGCGAACGGTGTCGCCCGCCCTGTGCGCCCGACGGACACCTGGATGTCGTGCAACACGGTGGTGCGCTCCTCGGGCGGGAACTTGAAAGCGATCGCCCAGCGCGGCGCCCGTGAGGTGGCCCCGAGGCGGGCGCGAATGGCGAGGTCATCCACCTTGATGACCACCCCGTCGATCTCGTAGTCGAGATCGTGGCGGTGCTCCTGCCAGTAGGCGCAGCGCTCGACCACCGTGCTCAGATCATCGAGCACGACGATGTTCGGGTTGACCGGGAAGCCGGCTGCGCCCAGCACGTCGAGCGACTCGTGATGGCTGGCCAGCGTGGGCCCACCCTGCACGTCGCCGAGCTGGTAGGCCCAGAACGAGAGCTGGCGGCGGGCGGTGACGGCGGCGTCCTTCTGGCGCAAGCTGCCGGCTGCCGAGTTGCGGGGGTTCACGAACAGGCGCTCCTCGGCGGCTGCCGCCGCCTCGTTCAGCCGCTCGAACGCCGACGTCGACATGTACACCTCACCGCGCACCTCGAACACACCCGGCACGTCACCGCCGAAGGCGCCAGAGGGCAAGCGGTCGGGGACGTCGGCAATGGTCCTGACGTTCGCCGTGACGTCCTCGCCGACGCGGCCGTCGCCGCGTGTGGCGGCCTGCACCATCCGCCCCTGTTCGTAGCGAACGCTGACGGCCAGGCCGTCGATCTTCAGCTCGCAAACGACGCTCGGCATGTCGCCGCCGAGGCTCTTCAGCAGGCGCTCGCCCCACGCCGTCAGCTCTGGGTCGTTCATGGCGTTGTCGAGGCTGGTCATCGGCACGGCATGGCGCACAGGCGTGAAGGTGGCGCTCGGCGCCCCGCCGACGTCCTCGCTGGGTGAGTCGTCGGTAGCAAGCTCGGGGTGCTCGCCTTCGAGCCGGCGCACCTCGCGCACGAGCAGGTCGAAGTCGCCGTCGGCGATCTCGGGATCGTCGAGCGCGTGGTAGCGGTGATTGTGGTACGCCACCTGCTCGCGCAAGGAGGCGATCATCTCCGCAGCCTCGATGTCGACGTCGGCTCCGTCATCGGCATCGGCGCGAGCGGGGTCCGTCATCGACGATGCAGTGTAAGCGGAGCCCCCGAGCGTGGGCTCAGCGCGGGAACGGCACCGCCTGGACCTCGTCGAGCACCCGCTCGCCGAGCGTCGCCGTGAGCTCGAGCACCCTTTGAGCAACGGCCATGCTGTGCAGCCCGAGACCGCACTGGGGCGTGATGATGGACCGTTGGCGCAGCAGGTCCGGATCGCAGCCGCGGTCGGCGAGATCCCGCCACATGTCGACGAGCAACCGCCAGTAGCGGTCGGCCGACGAGAGGATCGGGCCGCCCGTTGCGACGGCGCCCCATGCCACGGTGCCACCTCGGCTGAGGAAGTCGTGCAGGTAGCCGGCCGAGTCTGGGAGCGTGGCGAACAGCGGGATCGACAGCACGCGGGGTCCGCTGGCCAGCATCGAGGGGACGTCCGCCACGTCACAGCAGTGGAGCCCGACGGTGGCGAGCGGCTCCACAACGGCCATGGCCTCCGACATGGCGTCGACAGCGGGCTCGGGCGGGATCGGGAACTCCGGTGACATCAGCGAGCCGAACCACGGTTCGTCGAGCAGCACGACCTGGGCACTGCCGGGCAGGCGGCGGCCGACCTCGGCGGCGATGGCGGCGAGGTGCGAGCGCACAGCTTTCACCGCCAGCGGGAAGGCCACGTCCTTGGGTGCGCCGGCGCGGATCAGGGACACGCCGAGCGTGACGGGCCCGACGAACTGCCACTTGACAGGACCCCGGTAGTTGCGGGCATTCGCCACGTCGAGGAACGCTCGCAGCCCCCCGAAAGCCTCGGTCCCCAAGTCGACATGGGCGGCGGCGTCGACGTCGAAACGCCGCACGTCGATGGCGAGGCTGCCGTATTGGCCGGGGGTCACGCCGGGCAGCCCCGAAACTGCCTGGGCGACCATCGACTCGGCCGGTGACCGGCGGGGCAGCGACGGGATGCAGGGGATGGTCGTCGACTCGAGCGCGCAGACGGCGGCGGCGATGGCGTCACGGTGCGGGAGCGAACCGATTGCGGTCGTCGAACCTGGACCGAACACCGCGTCATCTGGCGCTGCGCTCACGGATGAACCGCCTCCCGTCGTTGCTGGGTCGACATCGCTCTCCCCTCATTAGGTCACGCCATCGCGATCACGGACGAACCCGACTTCCCGTGATCGCCGACCGATCCCATCCGGTCGTCGTGCGCGCCACGTTGGCCCACGGCGGTCCTCATCGACAAATCTCTCCACCGTGGTCCGTGAAACCGAGATGTCGACAGGCCGTGGGGCGACCCCCGACCGGGCATTGCTGCTGCGCCTGATCGTGCGGTGGGCCGTCCCGGTGCTGTGGGTGGCGGTGGCCGTCGCAGGTGGCGATGCCATCGGCGATGCGCTCGACGGCCGCTCGGGCGCCGTGCGGTTGGTGGCGATCGTGGGGGCCTGGCTGGGGTGGGCGGTGGCCGCCGTCGCCAGCGTGGTGCCATCGACGGTGTCCCTGACGGTCCTCCGGGCGATCGTGCCAGGCTCGATCGGGGTGGCGGCCGCCTGCGGGCTCGCGGGGGCCACGGCCGGATCGGTGGCGCTGTCAGCTGCGCTGTGCGTCGCCACAAGTGCGATGTGCGCAACGGCCGAGTTCGGCTTGACCATGGCGCAGGCCTCGGCCTATGGCGACGAGGTTCGCATCCCGCTCCGGGCACCTGTCGGGTACGCGCTGCCGGCGGCGGTGTCGTGGGTGCTGTGGGCGTCGTCCGTGATCGTCGCGCCGCTGCTGCTGGCAGCCGGGGTGTGGGCTTCGGGGATCCCGCTGGCGGCGCTCGCTGTGGCCGGCACGGTGCTGCTGCCGCGGCGCTGGCACCAGCTCAGCCGGCGGTGGTTGGTGTTCGTGCCTGCCGGGGTCGTTGTGCACGACCGGGTGGTGCTGGCGGAGACGCTCATGGTGCGTCGTCACGACGTGAGGTCGTTGTCGCTGGCGCTGGTCGGCACGGAGGCGGTCGACCTCACGGGTCCGGCCGCCGGTCACGCCGTGGAGGTGACAACGGCGGCGCCCGTCCGGGTGCTGCGTGCTTCCGCCTCACGTCGTGGCACTGCCACCGAGCTGACCTTGCGGGCGTTCCTGGTAGCGCCGTCACGGCCCGGCGCCGCCCTCACCGAAGCCGCCCGCCGCCGCCTTCCCCTCGGCCCCTGACCCCAACCTCGGCGCCGTTCAGTGCGTACCGGCGATGCCGCCGCCGAGGACCCAGGTGTCGGTCACGTCGTACAGCACGACGCTCTGACCCGGCGCTACCCGGCGTTGGGGCTCGTCGAACGTGATCGTCACCGATGCATCATCGATCACCTCCACGTTGGCCGGCTGCGGAGTGCCGTGAGCGCTGGACTGCACGAGGACTCCATGGACGAGCGAGGCCGCGATGGCGTCCACCCAGCTCATGGCGTCAACCTCCAGTCGGCGGCCAGCGAGGTCGTGCTCGTCACCGAGCACCACGACCGCAGAGCGTGCGTCCACGTCGACTACATAGCGCTTTGGCTGGCCGCCGGGCAGTCCGAGTCCTTTGCGCTGACCAATGGTGATCAGCTCCATGGCGGCCACGGTGCCCAGCTGGCGTCCCGATGTGTCGACGACGCGGGCCGGGCGGGTGGCGATGCGCTCGGTGAGGAAGGTTTCGCGCCCCTCCATGGACGTGATGAAGCACACGTCCTGGCTGTCGGGCTTCGCTGCAGTGCCCAGCCCGAGGTCGGTTGCCAGCGCCCGTACCTCGCGCTTGGTGAGCACCCCGACTGGGAACAGGGTCCTCGCCAGTTGCGCCTGGCCGAGCATGTGCAGCACGTAGCTCTGGTCCTTGGCCCTGTCAGCTCCCCGTTCCAATCGGTGCCGGCCGGCGCCATCGGTCGTGACGCGAGCGTGGTGCCCGGTGGCGATTGCGTCAAAGCCGAGATCATCCGCCCGTTCGGCCAAGCGGGCGAACTTGATCGTGCGGTTGCACTCGATGCACGGGTTCGGAGTCGACAGGTCGGCGTGGGCACGGACGTACGGGTCGACGACATCGCGTTCGAAGTCGTCGGCGAAGTTGAACACCAGGTGGTCGAGCCCGAGTTGGCTGGCGACGCGCCGGGCGTCGTCGGTATCGGACACGCTGCAGCATCCGGTGTCGCTGGCGCCGCCCCACAGCCGCATCGTCACGCCGACCACGTCGTGGCCCGCATCTCGCAGCATGGCGGCGGCGACCGACGAGTCGACACCGCCGCTCATGGCGACGAGCACCTTCACGACGGCACCGCTCCGATGGATGCACCTGCCCGGCGGCGGGCCCTGCGCTCACGCAATGTGCCAACGGCGTCGACGAGCGCGTCGACGGCGCGATCGGTCTCGGCCAGAGTGGTCGTGCGGCCGAGGCTCATCCGCACCGCGCCGACCGACCACTCCCGGGTGATGCCCATTGCCGCAAGAACGTGAGACGGCTCCATGGCCCCGCTTGCGCAAGCCGACGCCGCCGAGGCGCACAATCCGGCTTGATCGAGCAGGTACAACAGTGACTCGCTCTCCACGTCGGCGAAGCACAGGTGCGCCGAGCCGGCGACCTTGTCGGCGCGGTTCACCGTCTCGAGGACCCCGTCGAGTCCGGCCATGACGCCGTCGACCAGCCGGTCGCGCAGGGCGCCGATGTGCTGGCACGTGTCGGAGCGTTCGGCGTCGGTGCCGGCAAGGGCGGACGCCATGGCGGCGATGCCGGCCACGTTGTGAGTGCCACTGCGCAGCTCGCGCTCCTGGCCTCCGCCGACGATCAGCGGCGACAGGCCCGTACCGTGCCGGACGATCAGGGCGCCGACACCCTTCGGACCCCCGAACTTGTGAGCGCTGAGCGACAGCAGATCGACGTGCGCCCAGAGGGGTCGCAGATCGAGCCAGCACGGCGCCTGGATGGCGTCCGTGTGCACGACGGCGCCAGGCGCCCGATCGCGCACGAGCGCGGCGACTGCGCCGACGTCGTTCACGGTGCCGACCTCGTTGTTCACGGCCATCACACTGACGGCTGCAACATCGGGCCCGAGCGCTTCGGCAAGTACATCGAGGCGCACACGGGCTGTGGCGTCGGTCGGCACGACCGCGCCGCCGGCCTGCTCCACGACGTGCAGCACTGCGTGATGCTCCGTGGCGGGGCACACGAGCCGGGTCCGGGACTTGGCGACATCGAGACATCCGAGCAGCGCCGTGTTGTCGCTCTCCGTACCACCGCCGGTGAACACCACCTCCCCCGGCCGGCACCCGACGGCGGCGGCTACGACGTCGCGGGCGTCGTCGACGGCGGCCCGAGCCTGTCGGGCGAAGCGGTGGGAGCCGCTGGGGTTGGCGTAGAGGTCGGACAGGAACGGCATCATGGCGGTGACAGCCGACGCTCGCATCGGCGTCGTGGCCGCGTGGTCGAGGTAGCACAGCTCGGCGGCGTTCACGCCGATCCACGCTACCGAGCGCCCGAGGCGCTGGCAGGATGAGCAGGTGGAGGGTTACCGGTCAGACACCTACGGCGACGCCTTCGCCGACGTGTACGACGAGTGGTACCGCGGCCTCGGCGACGTCGGCTCACTGGTCCGGCTGATCGGCGAGGAAACGCTGACGGCGTGCGGCGAGACACCGAAGACGGTGCTCGAGTTGGGTGTCGGCACGGGTCGCCTCGCCCTGCCCCTGGCGGACGCCGGCTTCGACGTCACCGGCGTCGACACCAGCTCCGCCATGTTGGACCGATTGCGCCGGGCCGACCCTGGCGGCCGCGTCGCCGTGATCCAAGGAGACATGGTCGACGACCTTCCGGCAGGACCGTTCGCCGCCGCGCTGGCCGCCTACAACAGCGTCTTCAACCTCGAGACGGCCGACCGCCAGCGCCAGCTGTTCGCCGAGGTCGCAGCGCGACTCACGGATGAAGGATGTCTCGTGATCGAGGCCTTCGTGCCCGACGACCCGCCCCGCCGCGGCGGCGACCTCACGATCCGCTCACTCACGGCCGACCGGGTCGTGCTCTCGGCGACGGTCAGCGATCCGTCGACCCAGCGCGCAGAAGGTCAGTTCATCGAGCTCACCGAGGCCGGCGGCGTGCGGCTGCGTCCCTGGAGCATCCGCTACGCAAGCCCGGCGCAGCTCGATGAGATGGCGGCGGCGGCCGGGTTGACGCTCGCCGCCCGGCACGCGGACACTGACCGAGCCGTGTTCGACGACGAATCCCACCATCACGTGTCGATCTATCGGCGCGGCTGACAAGGTACCGAGACGACGGGATCGGGCATGCCGTCGTTCGCCCCGCTTTGCGCCGTAGTCTGAAGAGACAGTGAGTCAGATGCGTCTCAACCCATTGACGGGACGATGGGTGACCATCGTCGCCGAGCGAGCGGAGCGTCCTTCGCATTTCGTGCCGCGCCAGCCCCAGGTGGGTGCGGACGACGGTGGGCCATGCCCGTTCTGCCCCGGCAACGAAGAGGCGACACCGCCTGCGCTGGAGACGGTCGACGAGGCCGGCAGCTGGCAGATGCGCGTCGTGCCAAACCTCTACCCGGCATACGCCGGCAAGACCGGGTTCGTGGTGCAGCATCTCGGGCCCGTGCACACGTTGGCCGAGGCGAGCGGTATCCACGAGGTGTTCATCTACACCCGTGACCACTTCTCGGGATTGCACCTGCTGTCGGATCGGCAGGCGGCGGAGACGATGTGGGCGCTGCAGCGCCGCCTCACCGAGCATGCCGCAGAGCCCAACGTGCGGTACTCCCAGGCCATCGTGAACCACGGCCGCGAGGCCGGCGCTTCGGTGGCCCATCCCCATGCCCAGATCCTCGGGCTGCCGTTCGTGCCCGGCGAGATGCTGGAGGAGGAGCGGGCGTTCGGCCGCTTCGAAGGCGGCTGCCTGCTGTGCACAACCATCGAGGCCGAGGCCGCTGTCGGGCACAGGATGGTGTTCCAGGACGATGACGTCGCCTGCATCGCCCCCTTCTGGGCCGGCACTCCCTATGAGCTGCTGATCGTCCCCCAGCGCCACGAGTCGCACCTGCAGCGGGCCGAACCGGATTCAGCCGCCGCCGTTGGCCGCGCCATCCGCGACGCCATCTTCCAGCTCAACGCCGCCGTCGGAGACGTGGCGTTCAACCTCGGCGTCCACACGGCGCCTCACGGACACACGGGCCTGTACCACTGGCACGTGCACGTGTGGCCGAACCTCGTGACCCAGGCTGGGTTCGAGCGTGGCACGGGCGTGATGATCAACGTCGTGCCGCCCGAGCACGCCGCGGCTGCGTTGCGCACACTCCACTCACTCGCCTGACGTGACCGCCGTCAGCGTCGAGATCGTCATCGACGCCTTGCCAGATGAGATCTGGTCGTACGTCGAGCAGATCGAGCGGCACACCGAATGGATGGCCGATGCCATCGCCATTCGCTTCCATGGCGAGCAGCGCCGGGGAGTCGGCACCACCTTCGAGTGCGACACGAAGGTCGGCCCGCTGCGCCTCACCGACGAGATGGAGATCACGCGCTGGGAGCCCGAGCGGGCGATGGGTGTGCGCCACACGGGCATCGTGACCGGTGAGGGCACGTTCCGCATCGAGCCGGTCAACGCCATCTCAAGCCGCTTCCGTTGGGACGAGCAACTCGACCTGCCATGGTACTTCGGCGGCAGCGGACGGCTGGCTACCGTGATGAACGCAGGGGTGCTGGGGCAGGTCTGGCGTCGCAACCTGCGCAACCTGAAGCACAGCGTCGAGAACGGCGGCGAGCCTCACCGGTAGGGTGGCGCGGCGTGCGGGTCCTGTTGCTCACGTGGTACTTCCCGCCCCAGGACATGAGCGGGATCGCCGCCCACGTCGACGGCCTGTCGAAGGCCCTGGCCAAGGGCGGCCACGACGTGGTGGTGTTCGCTCCACCGTGGCGGCGCTCCGGCGAGACTTCCCCAGACGTGCGCGTGCTGCGCGCCCACACCGGGTTGCCGTGGCTGCCCGATGACGACGAGGTGGCACTGGCTGCTTCCGCCAGCCACCACTTCGTCGGTCTGCTCAGCCAGTTGGACGGCTGGGTGCCCGATGTCGTCCACGTGCACGACTGGCGGCTGGCCTGGGCCGGCGACACCATCGCCACGCTGACGGGCGCCACGCTCGTGACCACGTTCCACGGCACCGAGCGGGTGCGCCACGGCGGGCACCTGCCAACGGGCTTGCCTGGCACGGTTCATGCCGTGGAGTCGTGGTTGGCGTCGCGGTCGCAGGGCGCGATCACGACGTCCGACGTCATGATGAGTGCCGTCGTGTCTGGCCTCGAGATGGACGGCAGTCGGGTGATGCGCATCCCGAACGGGATCGACGCCGAATGGTGGGCCAGTACCCAGCACGCCACCCCTGCCGTTGAGCGCCAGCAGTTGGTGTTCACCTGGGGACGAGTGCAGTTCGAAAAGGGGTTCCAGGTGCTGGTGCGGGCGATGAGCCTGCTGCGACAGCGCATGCCGGACCTACGGTGCGTGATCGGTGGTGCCGGGAGCTACCTGCCCGACTTGCAGGCACGGGTCGACTTCGACGGCG
>JACDHN010000251.1 GCA_013821025.1 Acidimicrobiia bacterium
GCCACAGCGCGGTGCTCGTCGACTTCCTTCAACAGGCGGCGAACGGCGGGGGCTGACGGGTGCCGGCTCGCGGCGGCGAGCTCTCGGCCGAGTGCGGTGTCGGGGCTGAGTCCAGTCCGTTCGGCATAGCGGTCGAAAGCGGTGTCGTTCGATGACGTGGCACTGCTCACCATTCGAGCGACACCCAGATGACGGAGTAGCCCGTCGAGCGGCTTCGGGCTGCGCCGGCACGACGGTCCGACGAGCAGGGTGGCGGTCGGTGACGGCAGTACGGCGAACGCATCGAGCACCTTGCGGTCGACGAGCGACGAGACGGCGACGGCGGCCTCCGCCAGTCCGACCCAGACGAGCTCGTCCACCTCGTCGTTCGCCAGGAACGTGCCCGACATGGCCGCCATCGACCAGTAGCGGACAGTCTTGACGGCAGGACCGTCCTGTCCGCTCAACCGGTACGAGTAGCGACCGATAGGGGCTCGCACGCAGGGCACGAAACCGGTCTCCTCGGCCACCTCCCGTGCGCCGGTCAGCAGCAGCGGCTCGCCCGGCTTGCACTTTCCCTTCGGGATGGACCAGTCGTCGTACCGAGGGCGGTGGACGATGGCGATCTCGCGGCCTGCCGGCGCGTCTCGCCACAACACCCCGCCGGCGGCCCGGACGACGACGGGATCGGTCACATCGTGGCCCGGACTTCGGCCCACAGCGATCGGTACGCCAGACCTGCGGGGCTACCGGGTGCCGCAGCCGTCACCGGCGTGCGCGTCTCGGCCATCCGTTCGATCGCCGACAGGGCCGGGATCCGGGTGGCTGCCACACGACCGTTCGAAGGGTTCATGTCTTCCATCACATCGCGGTGGAGTCGTTTGCGCCCGTCAACCATCGAGAAGAACGACAACAGCTCCGGTCGTCGCCCGTCGAAGTCGTCGAGGAACGTGCTGAGCTGATCGAACGTCCGCAACGACAACGTCGACGGGATGAGCGGGACGAGTAGCAGGTCGGCGGCGTCCATCACGCTCTCGGACACGAGTGAGATGCTCGGCGGGCAGTCGAGAAGGACGACGTCGTACTCGTCGGCCATCGGGCGAAGCAACCGCCGTAGGCGGCCGGTCGGCCGCTTCTGGTCGTCGAGGTCGAGGTCCATGTTGCGGTACGAGAAGTCGGCCGGGATGAGGTCGAGCCCGTCGTAGTCGGTTGCCTTGATGGCCTGGTCGAGCGGGCGATCGCGCCGAACGAGCGCCCGTCCGCCGCCCTTGACCCTGGGTTTGATGCGGAACAGGAAGCTCGCTGCCCCTTGGGGGTCGAGGTCCCAGAGCAGGGTGCGGAACCCGTCACCGGCGGCAAGATGGGCCAGGTTCACGGCGGCCGATGTCTTCCCGACGCCACCTTTGATGTTGTACGTGGCCACCACCTTCACTGCCGGACTCCTCTGGTCCAGCGCAGTTTGGCCGTGGCGTCCTGGAATGTGGCGAAGATCCCGGCGAAACGCTCACGGGATCTGCGCTGATCGGCGTCGAGCTGCGCCGCCAGCTCGCCCATGGCGAGCAACGGACCCGGCGCTGCCGATGCCGACGACATCATCTCCGCTGCGTAGGACCGGATCGCCGCTGCCTGCACCTCGCTGTCCTGGAACTCGCCGAGGCAGTCCTGCAGATTCTTCAGCACCGGCAGCGCCCGCTTGCGGGCGCCCGGTATCTCGAGCGGCTCGAACACCTCGACGAGGTAGCGCAGCTCCTTGCACCTCTTGCGAAGCGTGTGGAGGCGATCGGGCGCCGAGGTGGGCGTGATCGCCGCTCCCATCTTCAGCACTCGGCGGTGGGCGCGCGTCAATCGCTCGTCGGCGAGCGCAGTGGCCGTAAGACCGCGCAGCAGCACGGGCTCCGAATCCGAATCCCAATCCACCGAATCCGTCTCCGCCGGATCCGGCTCGTCGGGCTCCGCCACCACGGCCTCCCAGTCGTGGAGCAGGCAGGCGAAGCGCTCCGACGTCAGATCGGCGCGCAGCTGGTCGAGGGTCTCGCAGCGGCGTCGGCGCAGGTGCTCGCCGAAGGCGTCGAGATCGGTAGGTGCGGCTGCCCGCAATCGCTTCGTCATGGCCGGGATCTCAGCCAGGTACACGTCGAGATCCCGGGTCGGCGTGGTGACGTCGCCGAGCCACTTGAGCTCGGTAGCAAGTTCTCGGACCCGAGTCTCGGTGAGCACGTCGCCGGTCAGCTTGAGGATCGAGCGTGCGCGGCGCACGGCGACCCGCAAGTCGTGGAGGAACTCGGTGTCGACGTCTTCGAGGACGCCAGGGCGGTTGATGAGCACCGCTTCTCGGAACGAGCACAGCATCGCTCGGACGGCGCTCGCTGCTGGGAGCGACGGCGTGAGGTGGAGGTCGGTGCCGCCACCCCAGGCGTCGGGCCGCCGGACCCCGGTCGTCGGGGCGGTGAGGATTCGTTCGTAGCACGACGTCGGTGCCGCGTCGACGCCGGGCAGCGAGCCGAGGACAGTCCCGATGCGCCTCGCCGGCCGCTCGTAGCCCCGCAGCGGTTCGACGTAGATCCGCACGGAAACTCCGTCGTCGTCACCGCATGGACTCACCTCATCCTCGACCAGAACCCTGGCGACCGTCTTGTCGTCGCCGTTCACGGCTCGAAACGTCCAGCGCCGTACCGTGGCTCGGGCGGTCACCTGCAGTGCTCGGATTCCGGCCAGCTGGGCGACGCAGTCCTGCAACGGTCCGCCAGGCAGGGTCTCTGCGATCGCCGGCCAGGCGAGGTCGGCGATCTCCCTGCCGTCCGCACGCACCGCCCTGCCGCCACTGCTGCGCAGCTCGAGCGTCGCTCGGCCGTCGATGTCGATCTGTTGCAACTCGGCGTTCGCCCCGTGCAGTCGCCAGTCGAACGTGTCGAGCCACGTGCGGTGCACCGCTTCCGGTTCTGACACAGAGTGAGGTGAGCGGCGCCGGGGCGGGGAGCGGTCGCGGCCACCCGGCACGTCGGCGACGAGCGACAGGCCGAACGACCGCAGCGACGCAGTGATCTCGTCGAGGGGGAAGCGATCGGTGAGAAACTGCGCGTCAGCGCCGGTCACAGTGAGACCTCTGAGCTCGAATCGCCGGGAACGAGCTCGCGCACGCGGGCCAGCAGCACGTCGATGGCCGGACGGTTCAGGCCGCCTTCTGGGATGATCACGTCGGCGAAGCGCTTCGACGGCTCCACGAACTGCTCGTGGCTCGGCCGTACGGTCGCCAGGTACTGGGCCATGATCGTTTCGGGTGTGCGGCCACGCTCGGCCACATCGCGGCGCAGGCGACGGATCAGGCGGACATCGGCGTCGGTGTCCATGTAGATCTTGAGGTCGAAGCGATCCCGCAGCGACGGCTCCCACAGCACGAGGATCCCCTCCACGACGATGATCGCCGCCGGGCGCACGACCTGCGTGGCGCCGCTGCGGACGTGCAGCGTGTAGTCGTAGATCGGCACCTGAACGCCGGCGCCGGCGCACAGCGCCGCCAGGTGGTCGTTGAGCAGCGGCCAGTCGAAGGCGTCGGGGTGGTCGTAGTTCGCTTTGGCCCTGGTTTCGAAGTCGTCGTCGGGCCGATCGACGTAGTAGGAGTCGAGTTTGATGACGGCGAGGTGGTCTCCGCCGGCGAGCGCGGCTAGGCGTTCCGAGACGGTCGTTTTGCCGGAGGAGCTGCCGCCGGCAACGCCGATCAGGTACGGACGACCGGTCGTCGGCTCGGAGATCTGGGCGCTCGACACCGTCATCGGGTGGGCGAGGTTATCCCAACCCGTGTATTACTGTGACCCCCTATGGCTATGGATGAATCTGACACCGGTTCTGGACGGCGGCCAAGGGCCGGAGAGTCGGGAGCGCCGGTCGGATCCATCCTGAGCATCATCCTCGCCGTAGCCGCCGTGCTGATCGGACTGTTCATCCTGCGCCAGATCGATGACGATGGCGACGGTGGGATCACCACGCCGGGGTCGAACACGACGAGCGAGACCGACCCCTCGACACCGAGTGACGCCACGGGTCCTGGAGGGTCCGATGTGCCCGGGGCAACGGCCACGACCGCGCCTGCCGACGTGCGCCAGGGCGCCACGGTCGTGATCGCCAACGCCAACACCACGGGCGGCTCAGCGGTGCAGATGAACGATCAGTTCGAGGCGGCGGGTTTCAAAATGGGGTCACCGACGAACGCTGCCGGCGCCGAGGTTCAGCTCGATGAGTCGAAGGTGTACTTCACCCGTGGCAACGCGAAGGCACGCGACGTGGCCACCACGGCAGCCCGCCTGATGGGCGGCGTGGAGGTGCAGCGCATGCCAAAGCCCATCCCCGTTCAGGACGGCGAGATCGACGGAAAGGTGCTGGTCATGCTCGGCGTCGATGCGGCCGGCAAGACCCTCGACGAGCTGACTGCAGCGCCGGGCGGGACGGTCGACACCACTCCCGAGGTCACCACTTCCGAGGTCACCACTCCCACCACCGGGTAACGGTTCTGCGCCGGCAGTTCATAGCCGGCGCTTCGGCGGCCGCGTCATGAACGCAGTGGACCCGTCGCTCAGGGGTGGGGACCCGGTTCGGCACGCCGGCGCCTCCAGGCGCTTCGGCGGCCGCGTCATGAACGCGGTGGACCCGTCGCTCAGGGGTGGGG
>JACDHN010000252.1 GCA_013821025.1 Acidimicrobiia bacterium
CGACCAGGCGCCGAGCAGCGGATGGTTAGCTGTGAGCACGTCACGCGAACGGACGGCAAAGTAGGCAGCGTCACCCAATGGTTGCCAGTCACCGACGACCTTGCGGATCACCATCACAACGACCGGGAGGCACGGCACGACGACCGACCATCGCGCCAACCGCCCCTCGATGTCGCCACCCCAAGGGCGATCGGTCACCACCTGGACACAGTAAGCGAGCGCCGTTCATGATGACCCGGTGTCGAGATCTCCGGGCGCTCACCTCGGCTGGGACGAGTTCTTCGAGAGAGCGTGGGTCGAGCGCGGCCGGATCGGAGCACCGGCACGCATATCCAGGCTCGATCGTGGATGGAGCACGGTGCTTCGCTCGAACGACGGCACCGAGCTCGACGTGGCTCGGGTGCGCAACATCGGCGCCGACGTGGCGGTGGGCGACTGGGTGCTCACCGACGACGATCGCGTCACGGATGTGCTGCAGCGCAAGTCGGCGTTCACTCGGCGAGCGTCGTTCGACGGGATGCGCGCCGAGTCGCAGACCATCGCCGCCAACATCGACGTCGTCTTCCTCGTCCATTCTGCGGGCACACCTCCTAATCAACGCCGGCTGGAGCGCGAGCTGGTGCTCGGCTTCGACAGCGGGGCCCGGCCCGTGGTCGTCCTCACGAAATCCGACGTGGTCGACGACATAAGACCCCTGCACGACACATTGGCCGAGGTGGCGCTCGGTGTGCCTGTGCTCGTCGCCAGTGGTCGTACTGGCGACGGCGTCGAGGCCATCGCCGATTTCGCAGGGGGTTCGGGCACGCTGGCGTTCCTCGGGGCCAGCGGCGTCGGCAAGTCGACGCTGATCAACAGCCTGCTCGGTGAGCACACGCAAGAGACCAGCACCGTGCGGTCGGGCGACCAGCGCGGACGGCACACGACAGTGGCCGTCGAACTGCTCTCGTTGCCGGGGGGTGGATGGCTGATCGACACGCCCGGCGTGCGTGCGGTGAGCCTGTGGCTGTCGGGCGACGGCATCGAGCGGGCGTTCGCCGATGTCTTCGAGCTGATGGACCACTGCCGCTTTCGCAACTGCAAACACGACCGCGAACCGGGGTGCGCGGTGTTGTCCGCCATCGCCGATGGACGTCTCGATCCGCAGCGGCTCGTCAGCATGGAACGCCTGGTCGCGGAGGAGGCGGCGCTCGAAGCCGACCAGCGGGCACGCGAGCGACTCGACGACAGGGTCGGGCGGCGACGGTCGAGCGGGTCCTGACCGCTCGCGCACGCGGCGCCGTAACGTTCCGCCTTGACAGATCACCGACACTCATGTTCGAGGAGAATTGATGGCCAAGCCGCTCGTCGTCGTCGAGTCGCCTGCCAAGGCGAAGACGATCACCCGATTCCTAGGAGACGGATACGACGTGCGCGCCTCGGTCGGCCATGTCGCCGACCTGCCGTCCAAAGGGCTGGCGGTCGACGTGAACAACGGCTTCAAGCCCACCTATGAGTTGACCGAACGCGGGCGCCAGGTGGTCAAGGACCTGCGGGCGGCCCTGAAGAACGCCAGCGCGCTGTATCTCGCCACGGACGAGGACCGCGAGGGTGAAGCCATCAGCTGGCACCTCGTCGAGCAGCTGAAGCCGAAGGTTCCGGTGAAGCGCATGGTGTTCCACGAGATCACGAAGAGTGCCATCGACGAGGCTGTCGCCAACCCCCGAGGCATCGACTACGGCCTCGTTGACGCCGCCGAGACTCGGCGCGTGCTCGACCGGTTGTACGGGTACGAGGTGTCGCCAGTGCTGTGGCGCCGGGTGAACCAGGGCCTGTCTGCGGGGCGGGTGCAGAGCCCCTCGGTCCGCCTGATCGTCGAACGTGAACGCGAACGCATCGCCTTCGTCGCCGCCGACTACTGGGACCTGATCCTGAGCACGGCGACCTCGCCGGCATTCGATGCCACGCTCGTGGCCGTCGACGCGGTGAAGGTGGCGACAGGTCGGGATTTCGACACCACTGGCACCGTGACCTCGACGGCGACGGCACTCGACCAGGACACGGCGCATTCGCTCGCCGACGGCCTGCGCGACGCCGATGTCATCGTGCGTTCGGTGGACGAGCGGCCCTACAAGTCGTCGCCGAGGGCGCCGTTCATGACGAGCACGCTCCAGCAGGAAGGCGGCCGCAAGCTGCGCCTGTCGGCGTCGCAGGTGATGCGCATCGCCCAGGGCCTGTACGAGCGGGGCTACATCACCTACATGCGAACCGACAACGTGACGTTGTCGTCAGAGGCGATGAGCGCCGTGCGCGATGCGGTCGTCCGCGAGTACGGCGCCAGCTTCTTGTCGCCGGCGCCCAAGCAGTATTCGTCGAAGGTGAAGAACGCTCAAGAGGCCCACGAAGCCATCCGTCCGGCTACGCCGCTGCGGTCCCCTGCCACCGTGGCCGGGGAGCTGAACGCCCAGGAGCAGGCGCTGTACCGGATGATCTGGCAGCGCACCTTGGCGTCTCAGATGGCCGATGCCACTGGCACGACGGTCACCGTGCGACTGGCGGCCACCGTGAGCGCCGGGAATCACGCTGGTGCGGACTGCGAGTTCTCGGCCTCCGGTACCACGATCACGTTCCCTGGCTACCGCTCGGTGTACGTCGAGTCGAACGACGACGGCGGCGCCACCGGCGGCGACACGAGCGCCGAGATGCTGCTGCCTCGGCTGTCCGTCGGCGACGCCGTTCCCGTTTCGTCCATCATCCCCGCCGGGCACACGACGACCCCACCCGCTCGCTACACCGAAGCCTCGCTGGTGAAGCGGCTCGAGGAGCTTGGCATCG
Source organism: Acidimicrobiia bacterium (assembly GCA_013821025.1). Classification (GTDB taxonomy): domain Bacteria; phylum Actinomycetota; class Acidimicrobiia; order Acidimicrobiales; family Ilumatobacteraceae; genus JACDHN01. The sequence continues at coordinate 2,812 of JACDHN010000252.1, forward strand.
GCAGGCCGTCCACGTGGGCATCGATCATCCAGACGGTGCAGGACCGCGGCTACGTGTGGAAGCGTGGCCAAGCGCTCGTGCCGACTTGGACGGCGTTCGCCGTCGTGGGCTTGATGGAGCAGCACTTCGACGACCTGGTGGACTACAACTTCACAGCTCGCGTCGAACAGGATCTCGATGCCATCGCCACCGGCGAGTGTCAGAAGGACCAGTGGCTGCACCACTTCTACTTCGGTGACGACGGCCTGCCCGGCCTGAAGCGACTCGTCGAGGAGAACCTGGACGAGATCGACGCCGCCGCCATCAACACGTTCCTGCTCGGTGTCGACGACGACGGTCACGACGTCGTCGTGAAGCCGGGCAAGTACGGGCCATACGTGAAGCGCGGTGACAACACGGCAAGCGTTCCCGACGATCTGCCGCCCGACGAGCTGACGCTCGGTGCGGCGCTGGCCTTGCTGGCCGCCCCCAAGAGCGAAGAGCCGATCGGCGAGCTGGAGGGGCTGCCGGTGTACGCCAAGAACGGCCGGTACGGGCCCTACGTCCAATGGGGGGCGTCCGATGAGCCACCGCCCGGGTTCGACAAGCCGAAGATGTCGAGCCTGTTCGCCGACATGTCCCTCGAGACGATCACTCTGGACGAGGCGTCGACGCTGCTGAGCCTGCCGCGCACGCTCGGCAATGATCCCTCCGACGGCGAGCCGATCCTGGCCAACAACGGTCGCTACGGACCGTACGTGCAGAAGGGTAAGGACTACCGCAATCTCGACACCGAGCAGCAGTTGCTCACGATCACGTTGGATCAGGCACTCGAGATCTACGCCAAACCCAAGGAGTACAAGGGTGGCGGGCGAGGCCAGCCTCGTGGTCCACTGCGCGAGCTCGGAACAGATCCCGTGAGCGGGCGATCCGTGGTGGCCAAGGACGGGCGTTTCGGCGTGTACGTCACTGACGGTGAGACCAACGCCTCGCTCGGCAAGGGTGACCGCGTCGAGGAGCTGGCGCCGGACCGGGCGTACGAACTGCTCGCCATCCGCCGCGATGCCGTAGCTGCTGCGGGTGGGCCGTCGAAGCGGCGCCGCAAATCGCCGGCCAAGAAGGTCGGATCGAAGAAGGCTTCGACAAAGAAGGCAGGGGCCAAGAGAACTTCGACCAAGAAGGTGGCAGCCAAGACGACAGCGACCGCGACGTCGAACCGCCACTCCGCGTCACCGGGCTCCTGAGAGCCGAACAGATGGGGCGGCCGGCCTACATCGCCCTCGAGGGCACGGAGGGATGCGGCAAGAGCACCCAAGCACGGCTGCTCGCCACAGAGCGCGGTGCCACGCTGACCCGCGAGACGGGCGGCACGCCGGTCGGGGAACGGCTGCGCGAGATCTTGCACGACGTGGAGGTGACCGACCTCGACTCGCGGGCCGAGGCGTTGATGATCGCCGCCGACCGGGCCCAGCACATCGCGCGGGTGGTGCTGCCGGCGCTCGATTCCGGCCGCGACGTGGTGAGCGACCGCAGCGTCTACAGCACGCTCGCCTACCAGGGCTACGGGCGTCGCATCGAACTCGCCGAGCTGCGCCGCATCAACCACTGGGCCGTTCGGGGATGCTGGCCGGACGTGGTCGTGCTGCTCGACGTCACCGACGACGTGGTGGTCGAACGCCTGGCAGGGCGCCGGCTCGACCGATTCGAGCGGGAGACCGCCAGCTTCCACGAGCGTGTGCGAGACGGCTTTCGCACGATGGCCGCCGACGACGATCGACACTGGCTCGTGGTCGAGGCGTCGGGGTCGGTGGACGATGTGGCGGACGCCGTGAGAGC
>JACDHN010000253.1 GCA_013821025.1 Acidimicrobiia bacterium
GGCTGCTACTCTCTACTCGCTACTGCGGACGTGGCTCAGTTGGTAGAGCATCACCTTGCCAAGGTGAGGGTCGCGGGTTCGAATCCCGTCGTCCGCTCCAAGAGGGTCACTCGGACAGGGGTTCTCGCGACACGGAAGTACGAGCACTGCCCAGAGCACCGTGCCGTGCTGTCACCTAACGCGCGGCGGCGGGTCACTGCGGGCGCCGGGCGAAGAAGACGAGTTCGCGACCGGGCCGATCAGGGGCGTCGCGGACCTCTGAGAGCTGGAACCCTTCCTGCACCAACGAGGCTTCCACGTTGGGCTGATCGCGGAAGCGGAGGGTGGACACCGATTCGAGCACGACGTCGTCGGCTTTGAAAGCGGTCATGGACTTGAACGTGACGAGATCGCCCGACACCCTCGTGACCTCCTCCCAGGACTCCACGACCCCTACGCAAGTGACGTCCACCACGGTGCGAGTGAGCTCCGGGGTCCATTGCTCCCACGCGCGAGCCGCCGGGTCACGCGTCTCGAACACCAGCCAGCCGCCCGCGCGCAACGCGCGTCGGGTGGCGCGCAGAGTGGCGGCCCACTCGTCGTCGGTGATGAACACTTGGGCGACGTTGGCGGTCATGAACGCTGCGTCGACAGTGAGCGGCGGCAAGGTTGTTGCGTCGCCGTGCAGCCAACGCACCGCCTCCGCGCCGGGCTTGGACCGGGCCACGTCGAGGCTCGCGGAAGCTGGATCGACCGCCGTCACATCGATGCCCCGTTGCGCCAGTATGCATGCGAACGTGCCAGTGCCACAGCCGATGTCAAGCACCGAGAGCGCACCGAGCTCGTCGACCACGGCGACGTAGACATGCAGATCGCTGCGGTCGGGATCGAGCGGGTCATAGACCTGCGCGAGTCGGGGATCCTCGAAGATGGCGTCGGCCACAACGCCGATTGTGCCGGTTCGCGACACCGCTCCGCTCACCAAGGCTCGACGACCTGGACCTGGTGCCGTCCCGAGGCGTTCCCGAGTGTGGTCATGGTCTCCCCTTGCTCACGCTGGACTCCTGTGTCCACTTACGGTAGACGCACCCACCGACAGCGGGCCGGAACGAACCTCGGACCGCCCCGTCCAATGACGCGGGGAACGGATCTCCTCCCCGTCCATTTCGAACGGACGGACAACGATGCCGTTCTTCAACGCGGCCACCCTGGTCCACGCGACGATCCTCGGTCGTCCGGTGACCTACCAGCACTGCGACGGCGTCAACCAATGGCGGCGATGGCGATGCCCTCGGTCGCCGCTGCGGCCAGCAACGCGCCGTCTCCGGCAACGACGACGAGGTCGGGGTTGCGCACTCGATCCGCGGCGGCGAGGTGGACAGCGTCATAGCCACGAAGACCGTGCGCCTCGGCGAGGTGCCCTGCGCGCCGAGCGAGCATGTCGTCGACCTCGACGAGATCGAACTCCTCATATTTGGAGTCGAGCTCAGCCACCGCAGCCCGTAGCTGGCGAGCCGTCAGCCGTCCCAGGCGATGCGCTAGTGCGAGAGCGGCCCGGCCCTCGGGGTAGACGAGACGGGCGCTCACAACTCGATCGGCTCCGTCCCACAAGACGGCAGCCCGAGTGGAGCCGGCCTCGACGACAAGCAACGGCACGACCGCAGACGTGTCGAAGTAGGCGATCACCTCCGTTGGTCGGCGACGAGGTCGGAGACGGTGCCCTTCGACTTGGTGGGCTGGCCGGCGCGGCGCTTTGGCCGCTGCGCCGGAGTTACGACACCATCCGCGATGAGGCGGTCGAGGACGCGCTCGGTCCCAATGGGCAGCACGCGGGCGACGGCGCGCCCTCGATCGGTGACGACAACCTCCTCGCCGCCGCGCACCCGGTCGAGGTATCGGCTGAGGTTGTTGCGCAACTCTCTGACGCCGACTTCCATTGTGGGCACCCTCCGATGTAGCCACTAGATGACCGTCAGTGTAGCCACGACCGCTTCGGGGGGTTGACGAGTTCAGAACGGGCTCACCAGGATCCGCCGCCGAACAAGCGGACGGCGTTGTAGAACTTGTCGGCGGCGCTGTAGCACAGGCCGCGGGCGGGCAGGTCGTACCAGTCGTCGTAAACGACCACGCACTGGTACCGCATGTTGCTGTAGAAGCGGCTGTCGACGGACGACCGGTCATACCCCGACTTCCCGTGGTTGCGGTAGCCAAAGTCGTGCCGATCGCACGACTTCTGGAAGAGGTTCTTGTAGTGGTCGATGATCGGGACGGAGAACGGCACGCTGCAACCGTTGTTGTTCCAGTCGAGAGCCTGGGGGTAGCGCTCCTTGTAGATGCGGTAGTACGAGCCGTAGACGCGTTCCATCGTGACGATGCGCGCCGCCGTTTGGATCTTGGGCCGTACGTCTGGTGCGGCGACCGCATCGGGTGATGGTGCGGCGGCATCGGCGCTCATGACGCCGGCACCGACGGACATCACCAGGGCCAGAGCAGTGGTGGACAGGATCTTTTTCAACGGACCTCCTCGGGTAGTGGCTGGAGGCTCCGGACTCTAAGGATGGCCACAACATCGGTCTAGAGCTGCAGGCACATCGAGAGGAACCGAATCTCCCTTTGACAGCGCTACCTGTCCTGTGGTAGCAGGCATTACGCCACCGCGCACGGCAGCGGCGTCCACTCCCGGGTGGCCGAGGTCGGCCGCATCGCCCACCCCGATGACCGAAACATGTCTGACAGGCACACGTCGTGGGCATGCTGATGCCATGGACCTCGTCAACGATGCGGGCGATGCCCGTCGCCAACTCCGGATCTACCTCCAGGACCATCACGCCGGTTCGGCAGCAGGCGTGAGCCTGGGCAAACGGTTGCAGAAGTCTCACGCCGGGAGCGATCGACAGGCGATCATCGACGCGCTTGTCCTCCAGATCGAGCAAGACCGCAAGCAGCTGCAGGCCATCATGAAACGACTCGACGTTCGGCCCAGCGCCGTCAAGCAGGCGCTCGCCACCGCCGCCACGCTGGCGGGCGGGCTCAAGCCCAACGGAGCGCTCCGCGGGCCGACGCCACTCGGTCGTCATATCGAGATCGAATCTCTGATCGCTGGCGTGGTGACGAAACGCAGCCTCTGGGAGTCGCTGCGTGCTGCTCAGCACCCCAACTTGGACCCCGCCGAGCTCGACGTGCTCGTCGACCGCGCAACCACCCAACTCGAGACGTTGCGAGAACTGGGCGACGCCACTGCCCGTGAGACGTTCGGCGCCGACTAGACCGCTGTCGCCGCTTCGGTCAACGAGGCCGCAGCGGTGGCCGAGATGCGCGATTGTTGGTCGTCGCAGAGTAGGAGCTGCACCGAGCAGCGGAACACGCCCGAAGCCTGCAGCAGCTCGGTCCCGACATCGACGACACCGACGGTCAAGCCAACGGTAGCGAGTTCTGCTGCGACGGCCCGCAGCTCCGACCTCGAGGCATTGTTGTCAGGCGTTGAAGTCGCGTAGAGCGCCCGATCGACGGCACGTTTCCACGTCGACCCTGCGCCCCACCGCAGAACGTGCTCACCGATCATCACGACCGTGGGAACGTGGTGGCCGACTCGACCATCGAGCACGACGACGTCGCCGGAGCTCAGACCCTGCACGGTCGGCAAGTCCACACCGGCCGCTCGTGCCAGCACACCTTCTCTCCCCAGTCGGTCGCTCAGACCCTGCAGGATCGCCCGCTCACGACGCAGGGCAGTGGCTGCACCGACCGGCTGTGGCGTCGTCGAGCGCGATGAGCTGACAGAAGTCGGCCACACCGCGCTTGCCGGGATGCTCCACGTCCCACCGTCCAGATCACGAGCCGTCGTGCGGCGATCGTCGTCGATGCGGGCGCGCTCGGCCAAGCCGCCGAGCGTGATCGCCGTGCAGCGGCGCGCCGAGGACAGCACTCCAGAACCGTCGGATTCACGAGACCCTGAGCTGCGGTCCACGTGATCGGAGCATTCAGGTTGTGTGGACGATGATCGCGTCACATGAGCCGCCTTCGCGTGTCGCATCTTCTGTTGAGCGTCTCCGCGGTCCGCCGCGACGCCAATCTCGAGCTGACCATATCACGGATGGAGCGCGCACGTCCGAGCACTTTCAGCGATGAGGCGCAGTCCGAAATCGGGTGGTGCCGGCGAGGCCGGCGGATCGGCGAGACTCGGCGGCATGAACGACGAGTTGTCCTCGCCCGGCACCCACGTCCGGCCGGACGGTGAGTTCAGGCGCGACACGAAATACCTCGAGACCCGGATCACCGCAGACGGGCATGACGGGTATCGCGTCGAGCCGGGGCGGTACCGACTGGTCGCTGCCAGGGCGTGTCCCTGGGCCAACCGCGCCATCATCGTGCGCCGGCTGCTGGGCTTGGAGACGGTGTTGTCGATGGGGATCGCCGGACCGACCCATGACGAGCGCAGCTGGACGTTCGACCTCGATCCCAGTGGCCGCGACCCTGTGCTGGGCATCGAACGGCTGCAGGAGGCGTACATGGCACGCGACGCCGGGTACGACCGTGGGATCACCGTGCCGGCGATGGTCGACATCCCCACTGGCCAGGTCGTCACGAACGACTACGCGCAGATCACGCTCGATCTCTCCACCGAGTGGTCAGCGCATCAGCGAG
>JACDHN010000254.1 GCA_013821025.1 Acidimicrobiia bacterium
CGGTGAACATGGCCTTGACGAGACTCGCCTCGACCACCGCGTACTCCGTCGGCACGCCTTCTTCGACGAGGCGCTGCTCGATGTTGGCCCGCCAGAGCCCGATCTGGTCTGCGCGCACCGAGCCCGGTAGCCCGCTCTCCGTCGCATCGAGTGCAGCGGCCTCGATGCCCAACCGCACGAGCGCCAGATTGGTTGAGGACGTGTTGATCCACCGCCACCATCGCCGCAGCAGGTCGGCCTGCGACATGCCAGGGCTGCGGGCGAGCCACCGTGCCTGCACGGCCTCCTGCATCTCGGCAGCACATCGCAGGGCGGCGATGACGAGCTGGTCCTTCGTACCGAAATGGTGCACGAGGCCGGTGAGGCTGATGTCGAGAGCCCGCGCCATCGGGCGCAGCGAGACGTCGGCCAGACCGTGTTCTGCGAGGTGGATGACGACGCCGTTGAGCAGCGACTGACGCCGCTCGACATCGGGCAGCCGTCCCACGCCCTACCGACGCCGTTCCTACGCCGTCCTAGAAGTCCGTCGGCACGCCGCCGTCGGCGACGCGGCGGGCGACGAACGTGTCGAGCTCTTCGCGCACGGCTGCCTCCATGGCCGGTGGCTCGTAGGCGTCGAGGAAGGCGCCTGCAAGCTGCGCAGCCCTGGCCGCCGACTCCGGCCGTCCGGCCTCGGCCCATGTCTCGTAGTTGCGCCAGTCGGAGATCATCGGACGGTGGAACGCCGTCCGGAAGCGGGCCTGGGTGTGGGCTACGCCGAAGAAGTGACCTCCGGGGCCGACCTCCCGTATGGCATCGACGGCGAGCGTGTCCTCGTCCACCACGATCGGGTCGAGGAACGCCTCGACCATCCCGAGCAGGTCGGCGTCGAGCACGAGCTTGGCGGCCGATGCGTGCAGGCCTCCCTCCATCCAGCCGGCGCCATGCATGAGGAAGTTGACGCCCCCCATGATCGCCCCCCACAACGAGAACACGCTCTCGTAGGCGGCCTGGGCGTCGAGAGCATTAGCCGCCGACACATTGGACGAGCGGTACGGCACGGCGTACCGGCGGGCGAGCTGACCCCCGAGCATTGCCGTGCGCACGTACTCGGGTGTGCCGAATGCCGGGGCGCCGGACTGCATGTCGACGTTCGAGGTGAACCCGCCGTAGATCACGGGGGCGCCGGGTCGGACGACCTGGGTGAACGCCATGCCGGCGAGCGCCTCTGCGTTCTGTTGGGCGACGGCCCCTGCGAGCGTGACGGGAGCCATGGCGCCCGAGAGCGTGAACGGGGTCATCACGACGACCTGGTTTCGCGAGGAGAACTCGATGATCCCCTGCAGCATCGGAGCGTCGAGGCGCAGCGGCGACGACGAGTTGACGACGGTGAACACGGACGGCTCCCGCTGAAGTGTTTCCTCGTCGACCTGGCGGGCGATGCGGGTCATCTCCAGCACGTCGCGATTGCGCTGGCGGCCGAGGCTGTAGCTGTGCGGCACCTTGTCGGTGAACGTCAGCACGTCGAGGGCCGCTTCGAGGTGGCGCACAGACCAGTGCAGATCGATCGGCTCCACCGGGTACCCGCCGATGAAGTGGACGCAGTTGAACGTCTGGCACAGCTTGAGCAGGTCGCGGAACGCCTCGCGGTCACCCGGCCGGCGCACGCCGTCGAGCCCGACGATGTTCGGCGGGCTGCCCACCGAGCCGAAGGCGAGATGATCTCCGCCGATGGTGAGCGTGTGAGCCGGGTTCCAGGAGTGCAACAGGAACTCCGACGGACAGGTGCAGATGCGCTCGGTGATCATCGCCGGGTCGAACCGCACCCGTTCGGCGCCGGGCTCGACGTCGGCACCAGCGGCCGCGAGGAGCTCACGGGCCTCCTGGTCGAGAAAGTTCATCCCGATCTCGGCGAGGATGCGCAGCGATGCCTGGTGGATCGACTCCAGCTCGTCGGCCGACACGACCTCGGTCGGTTGGTAGCGCATCCGCGGCTGTGCGAACGGGCGCTGGTCGGGCAGCCGCGACCGGTTGGCACCTGCGCCACGCTCGCGGCCGCGCCGTCGCCTCCCTGCCACTCCGGTTTCGGTCACCGATCGACGTCTCCTCCGGCGGTCATCCGCCCTCGCTCAACCTTGCGGAACCGGCCGAATACCCCGTACGACCGTTCCGAATGGTAACGCATGTCGCCGGGCGCGACGGGTAGCGGAGGCGACGTCGGCGCGACCGACCTCAGAGCGGCGTCGGAGCCGGACTGGCCTGCTGGGCCGGGCCGGCGCGGGCGTCGAGCACCGCTTTGCCGATCACCGCCGTGAAGATGATCGCTCCGCCGACGAGTGACGCAGCCTTCGGTCGATCCGACAGCACGATGAGTGCCCAGATCGGCACGAAAAGCATCTCCGATTGGGCGAAGACGGCCATCGCCACAGCCGGTATCTGGCGTGAGGCGATGTTGAACAGCATCGTGCCGACGACGATGAACATCCCGCCATGGACGAGCGCATAGGCGATGTCTGAGGCCGGCGGGGCGAACGGCTGACCCTTGGCGGCGGTGATGACGGCGCACAGCACGATCATCATCACGGCGTAGCCGGGCATCACCGGTGACCAGTCCCGTCCCGGGTCCGTGCGCAGGCACACGGCGTAGCCGGCGAAGCCGACCGACGACATCAGCGCAGAGATGTTGCCGGCGAGGTTGCCGGCCTCGAGGTCGCCAGCGACTGTGACGACGAGCCCGACGAACGCGACGGCGACGGCGGCGATGGTGATGCGCGTCAACGGTTCGCCGAGCGTCGCCTTGACGAGCAGCACCGCGACGAAGGGCGTCACGGAGGCGAGGAACGCAGCGTTGGCGGGCGTGGTCGTCTTCACTGCGTAGATGAAGGCGATCGACGCCAGCAGCAGGCACCCGCAGGCGAGCAGCATCATCCGCCCGGAGCGGAACGCCTGCGGTGTGACGGCGCGCCTGCGGCGCAACCGGGCGATCGACTCGATGACGACGACGATCGCCACCGAGCGCCAGATGAGGTACTGGAAGGCATCGGACTCGTCGGCCAAACGGGCGGTCACGGCTCCGAAGCTCCACACGACGCCCGATCCGAGGGCGATCAGTGAGGCGACGAACGGCACGTGTACCGCAGGGGTCACGGCAGGGTTCGATGTTGCAGGTCCGGATCCGTTGAGCAGCGTCACAGCGTGGTCCCGTCGCCGGTTCAGCCGGCGAGCGCCGGCTCGAACGGGAATGTCGTCAGGCGTTCGGCGCCGCGGCCTGTGATCAGGTACTGATCCTCGAGCTTGACGCCCTGGGCGCTGTCGGGGTCGCCGACGTAGCTCTCCACGCAAACGGTCATACCGGACTCGAGCTCTCCGCGTAAGGCGTACGGTTCACCAGGGCTGGCCGGCGGGACGTTGGGGAACTCGCCGCTCAACCCGATGCCGTGGGCGAGGCAGTAGTAGCCGAAGGGACGCTGGATCGCCGGGACGGGCCAGGCGTTGCGAGCGAAGTCCTCGTAGCTGCGACCGGGAGCGAGGAGGTCGGCGTTGTGGCGAAGCTGCTCCAGGGCGAGCGCGAACAGGTCCCGCTGCCGAGTGGTGCCTCGATCGTCACCGCACCGGAACGTGCGCGAGAAGTCGACTGCATAGCCCCGTGTGGCGATGGCGTCCGTGTCGAGGCACAACAGCTCACCGGCGCGGATCGGCCGCGGCCCGGCCTCGCGGAAGTAGGGGAACGTGTTCGGACCGCCCTGGAACAGGCGCGTGGTGACGTACTCACCTTCCCTGGCGATCAAGCCGCGATGGAACTCGGCCCACATCTCGACTTCCGGTGCACCGTCGCGTATCGATGCCGCCAGCTCCCCGACGGCCTGCTCGACCATCCCGACAGCGGAGCGGATGACGTCCAGCTCGGCCGGCTGCTTGATCCGCCTGGCGGCGAGCATGACCGGGTGGGCGTCGAGCAGCTCAACCCCGTTGCGCCGCAACGCATCGGTCAGTGGGAAGTCGACGCGCTCGACGGCGAGCGTCGGGGCGATCCCGAGGCGTGCCGTGCACTCGGCCGCCAACTCGGCGGCGAAGGTCGCGGCGTTGTCTTCATAACGATCGCCGGCGTTCGCAGTGATCGCCGGAGCTGGTCGCACCTCATCGACGGTGGGCAGACCCACGCTGAGATGCTCGCACCCGGCGAACTCGTAGAGGATCGTCGGTCCTTCTGCGAACACGAGAGCGAACCGCGACGGCCCCATCATGCCGTAGACGGTCATGTTCCTGGCGCCGCAGGCGTATGCGATGTCGACCGGATCGGCGGTGAGAAGGGCGGGGATGCCCCGGTCCACCATCGTCGCTGCGAGGCGCTGGCGGCGTTCCGTCAGCAGCCGGTGATCGTCGTGCTCGGAGAACACGTGTCAGCCGCCCCTGCGACGGATCTCGGCCGAGATCGCCGGGACGACCTCGTGCAGATCGCCGATGACTGCGTAGCCGGCCTTCGTGACCATGTTCGCGTCTGGGTCGATGTTGATGGCGACGATGTTCTTCGCTGCCATCGCACCGACCCAGTGCTGGATCGCTCCGGAGATCCCACACGCCAGGTACACCGTCGGGGCGATGCGAGTCCCGGTCTGGCCGACCTGGTCGGTGTG
>JACDHN010000004.1 GCA_013821025.1 Acidimicrobiia bacterium
CCCTGGCGATGCCCCGCCCGAGATCGTCGCCGTGGACGGGCGCACCACGGTGTACGAGCAGGCTGCCCGGGAGACGGCCGAGTTGGTCGCGACGGTCGGCGGCAACGTCGCCGTCGTCGTGTCCGATGCGAGCGCGACCGAGATGGCGGCTGCCCTCGACGCCGCCGGCATCGCCCACGGGCACGCTTCCCGTAATGGGATCGACGAGGCCGTGACTGTCGTGCCCGTGAGCGTTGCCAAGGGACTAGAGCTGGATGGCGTCGTAGTCGTGGAACCGGCCGACATCGTGCGGGACCAGGTCAGCGGGTTGCGGGCGCTCTATGTGGCGCTGACACGCTCGACCCAGCGACTCACCGTGGTGCACCGAAAGCCTCTGCCGTCGCCGCTGGCCACCCGCTCGTCGGCTGCCTGAGCGACCGTCGGCCGCCAACGATCAGGCGCTGACGAGGATCCGCTCGCTGGCGAACGAACCGACGCCGACGTGGTTGCCGTCGATCTCGAGCGTCAGCGTGCCGTCGGGCGAGACCGCCGTGATGATGCCCGAGTGGCCTGGCTGGATCGAGCTGCTCTCGAGGAACTCGAGCAGGCCTGGCGTGAACTCGAGCTCCTCTGGGATGCGGCGCACCGTGAACGTCGTCCCGATGGCGCAGCCGGCCAGCGGCGTGGCGTCGGTCTCCTGGTAGGCAGAGCCTGGGATCGGGTTGCCATGCGGGCAGGTGGTGGGGTTGCCGAGCAGCCGGGTCATGGCCTGCTCGACGGACTCGCTGATGACGTGCTCCCAGCGGCCGGCCTCGTGGTGAGCCTCGGCCCACGACAGCTTCAACACGTCGGTGAGGAAGCACTCGGCCAGCCGGTGACGGCGCACGACGCGCTCGGCCAGCTCGGCTCCCTTGGCCGTCAGGGAGATCCCTTCGGAATTGGTGACGAGCCCCTCGTGCTCCATCCGGCGGATCATCTCGCTGACGGCCGGACGCGACACCTGGAGCCGGTCGGCGATGCGGGCCTGGATGAGCTCCATGTCGTCCTCGGCGAGCTCGAAGATGCACTCGCAGTACTCCTCGAAGGCCGGATGGTGCTCTCCAGGGACAGCCATAGGCTCAGTGTACGTCCGACGCCATCTCTGGATCGCCGGTCAGCGGCAGGTGGACGTGTGGTGGTTGGGGTTCGTTGAAGTGGATGGCCCAGCGGTCGAGGCGTTCACCTATCGGGTGCAGGTACCTGCCTGACGGTTCGGGTGGTGGGGCGGTGGGTTTGGCCGGGTCGGCGGCCGGTTTCAATCGGTGGCCGCGGGTGTCGGTGAACACGACGGCACCCGGTGTCCCTGGCACCAGGTCGGCATCACCGGTGATACCGAGGCGGCCTTGGTGGTGGAGTCGGTGGTGTCTCGGGCACAGGCAGATCAGGTTCCAGGTATCGGTCGGCCCGTCATCGCCGTCCCAGTGCACGATGTGATGCACCTGCACCCACCGGGACTGGGAACAGCCCGGCACCCGGCAGCCGAGGTCACGGTGCTCGACGATGCGCCGGGTGCGGTCCGGGACGATGTGTTGGGAACGGCCGACACTCACCGGTATCCCGTTGGTGACGCACACCGGGGTGATGGTGCCGTCACACAACAGTAGGTCTCGGATGCTGTCGGGGAGCCGCCAGTTGTCAGCGAAGGTGGCAGTGCCGTCGGTGTCGAGGTACAGGTTGATGCGGTACCGGTCCCGACGAGACCCATCGGCCACAGTGTCCAATGATCGGTGGCAGATCTCGATCAACGCCTCGGGCCAGCCGGCCTGCGGGTCACCGGCATGGAACAGGGCGTCACGGGACTCACGCATCGCCGTCTCGAACACCCGGTAATCATCAGCTGCCAGGGTGGCGCGGACCTGGCCGACACCGTCACCGTCGGCCCACATCGACACCGCCGACTCGGACACCACAGGTTCGGCTGCCGACGGTGCCTCAGGTGTCTGGTCGTCGGGGACGAACGGGTACTTGCGTACCACCATCGAGAGCTGCCTCACGGTCAGCACCTTCGCCAGGCCGCAGATGTCGGTGTCCGTGTAGCCAGGCGGTTTCACCGCCAACGCCACCTGATCCAGGGAGAGCTCACCGGCGTCGAAGGCGGCCATCACCTGCGGATGAGCTTCTGCGCGTCTGGCAACAGCAATGATCTTGCGGGCGGTGGTATCGGAGAGTCCTGCCTGCCAGGCCAGCCAATGCGTCGGCGAGTGCAACCCGATCTGGTGCCAGGCGTCGCCTGCCAGCGCGTCGGCGACCAGCCGTACCAGTTGTGCGTGCTGGGCATTCACGTGGCCGCAGACCCCCGCCAAAGACGTCTGCAGGGCTTCAATGGATCGATCATCCATACCGTCATCGTACATCAGTTCGTTCTAAGGATACAACCAGAACGGCCCAAACGACCGCTGACAGTTACAAGTGCTTTACCGCCTGCACCCGCTGATTTGCGCCGTCGACATCATTCGGCCCGCACTCCTGCGTTAGCTCTGATGGCCCCTGGAAGACCCGCTCCTGTCAGATGAGAATGGGGTGGTGCCGGGCCGGACAGACGTCGTGTTTCTATGGCGCTCAGAGCCCGTCGTTAGCTTGACGCGGGGGCTTCGGGTGCTCTGTTCTGTTGCTTAGAGCACGTACCTCAGTTTCTTCATGACGAGGTCCCCATCCGGTCCGACACACCCAATTCGATCGAAGGGAGTGTGGTGATGGAAGTGGTTGAGGATCGGTGCGCGTTCTTGGATGTGCACCGCGACACGGTGATGGCATGCGCCCGGCTGCCTGATCCGGGAGGCGGCGGCCGTCTCGAAGAGGTCGCCGAGTTCGGCACGACCACGTCGCAGCTGCTCGTGTTGTTGGACTGGCTGGTCGAGCGCGACGTCTCACTGGTCGGGATGGAAGCGACGGGGATCTACTGGAAGCCTGTGCACTGGTGCTCGAGGATCAGATCGATCGGGTCTGGGTGATCAATGCTCGTCACATGCGCAACGTGCCGGGCCGTAAGACCGACGTCGCTGACGCCCAGTGGGGTGCACAGTTGTTGGAGCATGGTCTGGTGCGCCCGTCGTTCATCCCGGAGCGTCCGGTGCGTGAGATGCGGGACCTGACCCGCTATCGCAAGTCGGTGATCGAGGAACGAGGCCGTGAGACGCAACGGCTCCACAAGGTGCTCGAGGACGCGGGGATCAAGCTGGCGTCGTTCACGTCGTCGGTGTTGACGAAATCGGGACGCCAGATGATCGACGCGTTGATCGCCGGTCAACGCGACCCCGAGGTGCTCGCCGAGATGGCCAAGGGTCGGATGAGAGTCAAGATCCCGCAGTTGCAAGACGCGTTGGCGGGTTGCTTCAACGCCCACCATGCCAGGCTGTGCGCCACGATGCTGGACCGCATCGATCACGCCGACCGGGTCATCGACGAACTCACCGAGCAGATCGAGGTGTTGTTGGACCCTCACGAAGCGGCGGTGCATCTGTTGTGCGGTATCCCCGGCGTGTCCAACCGGACCGCGCAGGTGATCCTCGCTGAGATCGGCACCGACATGTCCCGCTTCCCAACCGCCGGACACCTGGCGTCGTGGGCTGGCATGTGCCCTGGCAACAACGAGTCCGCCGGCAAACACCGATCCGGCCGCACCCGTCACGGATCGAAATGGTTACGGATCGCGCTCGTCGAAGCCGGCCAGGCCGCCGGACGATCCAAGAACACCTACCTGTCCGCCCACTATCACCGGATCCGCGGTCGGCGAGGGCCCCGACGCGCCGCCGTCGCGGTCGGACACTCGATACTCGTCATCGCCTGGCACCTGCTCTCCACCGGCGAGCTCTACAACGAACTCGGCGGCGACTACTTCGATCGGCGACGTACCAGCCACGCCCGACAACGACGCCTCGTCGCCCAACTCGAAGCCATGGGACTCGACGTCAACCATCACACCCGCCGCCGCGTGACCAACACCCAAGGCTCCGCCCCGAAGGGGACTGCCGCCCCACACCCCTGCCCCGAACACGCTCGGACAGGGTTCTATTCACACCTCAGGGCTCATGCCGGATCGACTTGAGAGCCTTGACGGCCAGAGTAACCGGGCAGGTGGCACCGCCTTCAGTGAACTCCTGGAGAGATAGACCGGCGTCGACGAACGCGTTCAGGAGAGCCGGGAGCGGAAGATGGTGAGCGCCGACCTTGTCGCGCAATCCCTGAGTCGTCCACGAGTTGGTGGTCCAGTGACCGTCGAGGTACCCCGGCCGGATCACGACGGCGTCGACGTTGCTGCGATCTGCGAAACCCCCACAGAAACAAGGATGAACGCCAACGTGGACGAATACACCGCCCGGTCGAAGCACCCTTCGAACCTCCTGCAAAGCGCTCGGATAGTTGGGCATGTCGGTGTGGGCCATCATGGCGATCACCGCCGCCAGCGACCCATCGGCAAAGGGAAGTTGCGCGACGTCGGCCTGAACCACAGGCAGCCGGGCGAGGGCGCGACGAAGCATGCCGGAGGAGATGTCGATCCCGATCGGGGCCCAGCCGAGCTTCCTGACTCGATCGGCGTACACGCCGGTGCCGCATCCAATCTCGAGGCACGTTCCAGTTCCAGTGCCAAGCAAGTCATGCAGCGATCGGTCGAGGCCGATCTCGTCAGCGAAGTCATTGCCGGCAGCGTGTGCTCGCTGCTTGGCAAGGAACTCATCCTCGTACCAATCAGCGATCTCGTCGTACGGTGCCATCCGTGCCACGTTTGCGCTCCACTCCCTGAGACGGTTGCGAACCCAAGAATGCCAGCCATCCTAAGGCTCACGACGCGGTCTGGGTTACGCGTTGATGGTGCAGTTCCATTCGCCGAGGAAGTCGTGGGGCCGCGGCTCTCGGTTCGGGCGCCGTAGCGTTCTGTCCGTGTTGAGACGTCAGCGACGGTCGACGAGCCGGTCCGAGATCGAGGCGATTGTTTCCGCTCACGTGGCCTGGTGGCCAATGTTCGCCGAAGCCGAGCGCCAGCGGTTACTCGACCTGACAGCCGACATGGTCGGCCGGGTGCGCTGGGAGGCAGCACACGGGTTCCAGATGACCGAGGAGATCCCGGTGCTGATCGCCGCCCAGGCGTCGGTGCTGCTGCTGGGGCTCGACGAGGACCGGGCGCTCGACAACGTCGGCACCGTGATCGTGCACCGCTCCACGGTCACCCAGCACGGCGAGCGATCCGTGGGGGGTGGTGTGCTCACCAGGGACCCGATGGCGCTGTCCGGGCAGGCCCACCACCGCGGTCCCGTGCTGATCTCGTGGAACGCCGCCCGCCGGAGCCTCCGCCGTCCGGGCCTGGGCGAGAACGTCGTGCTGCACGAGTTCGCCCACAAGCTCGACATGCTCGACGACTTCCTCGACGGCACGCCGCCCCTGCCCGACGACGGAGCTCGCACTAAGTGGGTCGAGGTGTGCGAGATGGAGCTCTCCCGGCTACGGCGCGGTGAGCCGGGGCCGTTGCGGCCGTATGCCGGCACGAACCCTGCCGAGTTCTTCGCCGTCGCCACGGAGGTGTTCTTCGACCGACCGCTGGCGCTCCACGATGATCGCCCGGAGCTGTACCGCGTGCTCAGCGAGTTCTACGGCCAGGATCCGGCCGGCCGCTGGCGGTCCTGGAGCGTCTCGACGACGACGCCTTCGGCAACGGGACGGTAGTCCCACACGTCGCAGCCGACGTTGAGCTGCTCACCGTTGCGGCGCCAGCGCGTGTGCACGTGGCCGTGCAGCAACCATCCGGGCGCCGGCTCGGGGCGGAAGCTGTCGAAGCGGTCCTCGTCGTGGCTGTCACCCTCGATCGGGAAGTGGCAGGCCCTGGCCGGAGAGCCGCCGACTTCGAGAGGTACGACGCCCTGGAGGATGGCGTCGAAGCCGGCGTCGTGGTAGCGGCCCACCCACTCGGCGGCTTGGGGACCGTGGCCGGCCCAGCACCGGTCGTGGTTGCCTGGCACGAGTACCTTGCGTCCGCTCAGCTCTCCGACGAGGGGCAGCGTCTCGGCGATGGTCCCCATGGCCACATCGCCGAGCACCCACACCTCGTCGTCGTCGGCGACGAGGTCGTTCCAGCGGCTGATCAATTCTGCGTTCATCGTTTGCGCGTCGGCGAACGGGCGCTCGCAGTAGCGGATGATGTTGGTGTGCCCGAAGTGCAGGTCGGCCGTGAACCAGCGTGTCATCCGAGCTCCAGCATCCACGCCGGCAGTCGGGTCGGCCGGCCCGTCGAAGTGACGGCGGCATGCACCGTGACGGCAGTAGCGGCCGGGCGGGCATCGTCCACGACAGTCAGCAGATAGCCGATCTGGAACGTGGTGCGGCTGATGGAGCCCACCCGGAGGTGCACGTGCACGACGTCGTCGAAGCGCAAGGGCGAGCGGTAGCGGACGAACGCCTCGAGCACGGCGAAGTCGAGGCCCTCGGCCCGCATCACGTCGTACGGCCGGTCGATCCGGCGCAGGAACTCGACGCGGGTCTCCTCCAGGTACGGCAGGTAACGGCTGTGGTGGACGATGCCCATGGCGTCCGTCTCGGCGAACCGCACCCGGATCCGGTGCACGAACTCGTAATCACCGGGATCGGTCGTCGGCTCGATGGACAGTCGCACCGGCCCATTGTGGCGCGGCGATGATCTGTCACCCGCTGGGGTGACGCATCATCGCCTCGATGCGCGCGACCCGGGTTCGTGCAGGAGGGTGCGACGTCTCCAGCCGCGCCCGCCAGCTGACGGGCCGCCCTCCTCCGCCGAGCGAGATGACGCGCCTCAGGGCGCTGGCCAGCTCGCCGCCGTAGCCCATCCGCACGGCCCGCCGGTCGGCCTGGTACTCCGACGTGCGCCCGACCGTGTTGGCCAGAGCGTCCGACGTGGTCAGGCCGACGACGAACAACCACGACACAACGTGCAACAAGGCGGCGACGAACGTGCCGAGGTTTCGCAGCACGACCGAACCCTGGGCGAAGGACTGGTTGGCGGCCGTGGCCACGTTCTGGAGGAACACGCCAACGCGCGCCAGCAGCACCACGGGAATCGACAGCCAATGACCGATGGTGAGCGCCACGGTGTGCAGGCCGAGGTGGTGACTCAGCTCGTGGGCGAGCACACCGGCCAGCTCGCGGCGCGAGAGCTCGTGGACCGCGAACGACGTGACCACGACGAGGTGCCCGCCGCAGGCGAAGGCGTTGAGGTCCTCTGACGGCAGAACCCGCAGGACGTATCGGTCGCGAGGAAGATTGTTGGCCAGGGCGATGGCGGTCCACAGCGGCCGGATGATCCCTTCCTCGGTGTTGTTGGGCGGCCTCGCCCCGAGCAGCGGCGGCAGGATCAGCAACTGCAGCGGTCGCCAGAAGAGAGCGAGCCCTGCGACGAGGTACCCGAGGGCGAACCACCAGAAGGCGATGTCGATGATCAGACGCAGTGGCAGCCAGACGAGCAACAGCGCCAACGCCGAGAACGGCAGGATGAACAGCACGGGCGCGACAGCGGTGAGTGCGGACGACTCCACTTGACGACGATGATGAGCGGGCCGCACCTGGACAGAATACGGATCGGTGCGTGCGGCGCGGTGGTTCCGAGAGTGCGAAACTCTTCTCATGGGATTGAACATCCAGGATCTGACCATCTCCAGCCCCGACTTCGGGGATTGCCAGCGGTTGGACGATCGATTCTCCTACGACGGCGGCAACGAGCAGCCGTCGTTCGACATCAGCGGCGTTCCCGACGGTGCCGTGGAGCTGGCGGTGATCTGCCACGATCCTGACGCCCCGCTGGCCGACGGCTTCACGCACTGGACGCTGTACGGGATCGCCCCCGACGTCACCTCCGTGCCTGGCGACGGTTCGGTCGGCCGGGGCGGACCGAACGAGTTCGGCGGGGCGGGGTACGGAGGTCCCCAGCCACCGCCAGGACACGGCACGCACCACTACTACTTCTGGGTCTATGCCCTCGACCGCGCCGTAGACGGCACGCCGTCGCGCCGTGAGTTCATCGACCAGTACGGCGACGCCATCATCGAGCAGAACCGGGTCATCGGCATCTTCTCGACCGGGTGAGCACTGCCCCGAGCGCCCGATCCGGATCGCTCCGGCGCGCCGCCGCCACCCTCGTAGTCGTCGGGGTGGCCGTGGCGGGCTGCACCGGCAACGACGGTGCGCAACGACCGCGCTCCGAACCCGAGGCGTCGACGGCGGCAGGAACGGCACCGGAGCCGGCACTGGCATCGGCAGGCACGGACGAGCCGACCGCCGCCTCGATGGTGGGTACATCGTCGGCTCGAACGGATCGCCCGGCCGTCGCCTCGAGTGGCTGCGGCACGTCGCCGGTGCGAGCGGTGCTCGATCAGCGTGAGGTCATCGACGTCGACGGCGTTGAGCGCTGGTTCCTGCTGAGCACCCCGCCAGAGCACGACGGTCAGGCGCCCCTACCCCTTGTGCTCGACTTCCATGGGCTGAGCGAGGGAGCCGAGGTGCACGGCCTCACCAGCGAGATGCCGGCGTACGCGCAAGAGCACGGTTTCGTGGCCGTGTTGCCGCAAGGCTCCGGCGAGCCGGTGCGTTGGGCCGTCGAACCGGATGCCGAGAACAATCCCGATCTGCGCTTCGTCACCAGGTTGCTCGATCGGTTGGAGCAGCGGCTGTGCATCGACACGTCCCGCGTGTACGCCACAGGCTTTTCCAACGGCGCCTTCCTGTCGTCGTCGATCGCCTGTGCCCTGCCGGATCGTTTCGCCGCCGTGGCGCCGATCGCCGGCGCCAACATCCTGTGCGACGGGTTCGAGCGGCCGATGCCGGTGTTCGCCGTCCATGGCACGGTCGATCCGATCCTGGTGTTCAACGGAGGCGCCAACCTCGAGAGTGTGCCGGGCGTCGACCTAACGGCGTCCTCAAGAAAGCCGCAAGAGTTGCCGCCAGCCGATCTCGAGGGCGCCGGTTACCCGGAGAACATGATGCGTTGGGCCCGATTCAATGGTTGCGCCCGAGTGCCCACCGAAAAGTCGGTGGCTGACGATCTTCTGATGCGCCGTTGGGACTGTCCAGATGGGGCCGACGTGGAGTTCGTCATCGTGCTGGGGGGCGGGCACTCCTGGCCGGGCAGCGAGTTCACCGAGTCGATCGAGAGCATCGTCGGGCCGACGACGATGAACCTCGACGCCACAGACGCCATGTGGCGGTTTTTCTCCCGATTCCAGCTGCCCGACGATTGAGGCCGGTCGGCGCGCCCGCTAGACATCTGCCATGAGCACCGACGATGCGCCACCGATCTTGGCCGGGGCCGAGCCGTTCTCCCATCACGGGGACGGTGCCGCCGGGGTGCTCGTGCTGCATGGGTTCACCGGCAACCCGTCATCGATGCGAGGTTTGGCGATGGCGTTCGCCGAGGCCGGATACCACGTAGAGCTTCCGCTGCTGCCAGGTCACGGCACCACGATCGACGACATGTTGCGCACGACATGGGCGGATTGGACCGACGAGGTGGAGCAGGCCTACCAGCGGCTGGCCGAGCGGGCATCCGACATCGTGCTGGCCGGGCTCAGCATGGGAGGCAGCCTGGCGCTATGGCTGGCGATGTACCACCCCGAGATCAAGGGCCTCGTGTGCGTCAATCCGGCGACGGCTCCGGTGGGCGGCGACATCATGGAGATGGTCCGCGAGGCACAGGCCGGCGGCGCCGATGTGATGCCGGGCATCGGCAACGACATCGCCGATCCCGACGAGCAGGAGCTGGCCTACGAGGGCACACCGTTGGCGCCGTTGTTGTCGTTCATGACCGACGGGCTGGAGCCGATGTCGACGCGCTATGGCGAGTTGAGGATGCCGCTGCGGCTCTTCACATCGCGCCAGGACCACGTCGTCGAGCCGACCCAGAGCGTTCACCTAGCCGGAGCACACGGCGGTGAACTCGACCACACCTGGCTCGAGCGCAGCTATCACGTGGCCACTCAGGACTTCGAGAAGGATCACATTTTCGGCGAGGCGGTTGCCTTCGCCGACCGAGTCTGCGGTCGGCGAGCACGCCGATGAGCCCAGCCAGCATTCCAAGTCCTGCCGACGGGACGATCAACATCGGGCCCGTCGAGCTGACGGCGTATGGGCTGTCGATCGCCGTCGGTGTGATCGTCGGTGTGTGGCTCGTCGGCCGCCGGTTCGAGGACAAAGGCATCGGCACCCGCGACGACATGAGCGCGATCGCCGTCGGCGCCGTGATCGCCGGCGTGGTGGGCGCCCGGCTCTACCACGTGGCGACAGACTGGGAGAAGTTCGAGAACAACCTCGGCGACATCCCCAAGATCTGGGAGGGCGGCCTCGGCATCCCCGGCGGGATGTTCCTCGGAACGCTCGTCGGCGTGTGGCTCGTGCGTCGGCGCGGCATCCCAGCCGGCATCGCCGCCAACTGCGCAGCCCCTGGCATGGCCCTGGCCCAGTCCATCGGTCGGTGGGGCAACTACTTCAACCAGGAGCTCTACGGCAGGCCGACCGATCTGCCCTGGGCGCTCGAGATCGATCCGGAGAACTTTCCCTCCGACCAAGCCTTGGCGCCGGGCACCACGTTCCATCCGACGTTCCTGTACGAGTCGATGTGGACCTTGGCGTTGTGCGGCGTGCTGCTGCTCATCGACCGCCGGTTCCGCGTGCGACCATGGCAATTGCTGGCCATGTACGTGGCCGGCTACGGCGTCGGCCGTTTCTGGATCGAGGGTCTGCGCATCGACGAGGCGAAGGAGTTCGGCGGCCTGCGCCTCAACCAGTGGATGTCCGTGATCCTCGTCATCGGTGGGCTTGGCTACCTGCTGTGGTCGTCCCGCCGCCCCGATCCAGCCCCCGCGTCTGTCCTTGCCCCCGCCGCCCCCGCCGCCCCCGCCGCGCCCGCTGCCCCCGCAGACGGCGAGACGTCCGCTGACGACGACGAGCTCGATGTAGCCCAGGTCGACGGCGGTGATGAATCGTCCGATGACGAGCTCGCTGCCAGCGACGAGACTCCGCCAGGCGGCCTGGACCCGGAGATAGAGGACTCCGAGAGGCGCTGAGCTAACTGGTCGTCAGGCGATGAGGCGAGCGCCGGTCGTCTCGTCGAAGAGGTGCAGGCTCTCGACCTTGGGGACGAGGCTGATCTTGTCGCCTTTGTCGATCGTCGTCATGCCCTCGGCTCTCGTGACGACCGGCGTCTGGCGCTCGGTGATGGCGTAGACGAACGCCTCGGTGCCGAGCTCTTCGACGACCTCGACGGTCGCCTCGAGCGACGACGCCGATCCGTCGCCAGATCCCACTTCCCAGCCGTCGGGGCGGACGCCGATGCGCACCTGATCGGCGGACAGCTCGCGGCGCTGGGACGGCGTGAGCGGTACCGTCAGGTCCTCGAACGTGGCGCCCTGCTCGTTGACCGTGGCCGGGAACAGGTTCATGGCAGGTGAGCCGATGAACCCGGCGACGAACAGGTTGACCGGCCGGGCGAACAGCTCGCGGGGCGTATCGCACTGCTGCAGGATCCCTTTGTCGAGTACGGCCACGCGGTCTCCCATGGTCATCGCCTCCACCTGGTCGTGGGTGACGTAGACGGTGGTGACCCCGAGGCGTCGCTGCAGCGCAGCGATCTGCGTGCGCGTTTGCACGCGAAGCTTGGCGTCGAGGTTCGACAACGGCTCGTCCATCAGGAAGGCCAATGGCTGTCGGACGATCGCCCGGCCCATGGCGACGCGCTGGCGCTGACCGCCCGAGAGCTTGGCCGGCTTGCGGTCGAGGTAGTCCTCGAGGCCCAGCAGACTGGCTGCCTCGTGGACGCGCTTGGCGCGCTCCTGCTTGGGCACGCGCTTGATCCGCAGATGGAAGCCGATGTTGTCTGCGACCGTCATGTGCGGGTACAGCGCGTACGACTGGAACACCATGGCGATGTCGCGATCCTTGGCCGGCACGTTCGTGACGTCACGCTCGCCGATGAACACCGAACCGCCGTCGACGGGCTCGAGGCCGGCGAGCATCCGCAGCGTCGTCGACTTTCCGCAGCCGGACGGTCCGACGAGCACGAGGAACTCGCCATCGGCAATGTCGAGATCGAGCGAGTCGACCGCAGGAGCGTCGGTATCGGGGTAGATCCTCGAGGCGTCGGCGAACGACACGGTGGCCATGGCGGCCGATGGTAGCCCGAGGTCGTCGTACCCTTCCCGCCTAGGCTGAAACACTGTGTCAGAGCCTGTTGCAGCCGATCCGCTGTCGGCCGACGTCATCGCCAAGGTGGCGAAGTTGGCCCGTCTGGAGCTCACCGCTCAGGAGGCGGACCGCTTCGCGCGTCAGCTCGGCGACATGCTGTCGCACTTCGCCGACATCGATGCGCTGGTGCTCGACGACGTCCGTCCGATGAGCCAGCCGTACGCGTTGCGCAACGTCCTGCGCGACGACACGGTCGACCCCGGCCTCGACCGCGACGAGGTGCTGGCAGCGGCGCCGGCCACCGAGGACCACCGGTTCCGAGTACCGCCTATCCGGGGCGTGGCGCCATGAGCGGTCCGGCCTCAGACATCGCCATGGGTGTGCGCGACGGCAGCCGTTCAGCGGTGACGGTGTTGGAGGACTACCTGGCCCGCATCGATGCCCGCGAACCGCGGATCCACGCCTTCAACGTGGTGCTGGCCGACGAGGCCCGGCACCGGGCGGCGGACATCGATGCGCTCGTCGCCAACGGCGCCGATCCGGGACCGCTCGCCGGCGTACCCGTGGCACTGAAGGACAACATGTGCACGCGTGGCGTCCCTACCACGTGCTCGTCGAAGATCCTCGAGGGATGGCGCCCGCCGTACGACGCCACCGTCGTGCGCCGTCTTTCCGAGGCCGGCGCCGTGGTCGTCGGCAAGACGAACCTCGATGAGTTCGCAATGGGTTCCAGCACGGAGAACTCGGCGTTCGGTCCCACCCGCAACCCGCACGACCCGACTCGCGTGCCGGGCGGTTCCAGTGGTGGCAGCGCGGCAGCGGTCGCGGCCGGGTTCGTGGCCGTGAGTCTTGGCAGCGACACCGGCGGGTCCATCCGCCAACCGGCGGCACTGTGCGGAGTGGTGGGCGTGAAGCCGTCGTACGGAGCCGTGAGCCGGTACGGGCTCGTGGCGTTCGCCAGCAGCCTCGACCAGATCGGCCCATTCGCCAACACCGTGGCCGACGCCGCACTCGTCTTGCAGGTCATCGCCGGGCACGACCCTGCGGACTCGACATCGATCCCACAGCCGGCCGCGGACCTCAGCGACGTGCTCACCGAGGGTGTGGAAGGTGTGCGCGTCGGACGGATCGTCGACCTGCCGTCTGGCGCCGATCCCGACGTCGATGAACGGCTGGAGGCGGCGCTCGAGACCCTGCAGACGGCCGGCGCCAAGATCGTCGACGTCGAGGTGCCGGCTTTCACGTACGGGCTCACCGCCTATTACCTGATCGCGCCGGCCGAGGCGTCGAGCAACCTGGCTCGCTACGACGGCGTGCGCTACGGACTGCGCGTCGACGCCACCGAGACGAACGCCATGTATGCGGCGACGAGGGCCGAGGGCTTCGGCGACGAGGTCAAGCGGCGCATCATGCTCGGCACGTACGCCCTGTCGGCGGGCTACTACGACGCTTACTACGGCAAGGCGCTGAAGGTCCGCCGCCTGATCGCCGACGACTTCGAACGCGCCTACCAGCATGCCGATGTGCTGTTGACGCCCACGTCGCCGACGGTTGCGTTCCCGATCGGTGAGCGCACCGACAACCCCTTCGCCATGTACCTGTGCGACACGTACACGATCCCCACGAACCTGGCCGGCCATCCTGCCGTCAGCGTGCCGTTCGGCACCGGTGCCGGCCGGCTACCCGTGGGCGTGCAGGTCTTGGCACCGATGCTGGCCGAGCCGATGATGTTCCGGGTGGCCGCCGAGTTGGAGCGGGCGGTGACGTCGTGAGCACCGACGGTTGGGAGCTGGTCATCGGGTTGGAGGTCCACGTGGAGCTCGACACCCGCACGAAGCTGTTCTCGGCGAGCCCCAACCGCTTCGGCGACGAGCCGAACACGAACATCGACCCGGTGACGCTCGGGCTACCGGGCGCCCTGCCCGTGCTGAACCGGCACGCCGTGGAGCTGGCGATGCGCATCGGGCTGGCGCTGAACTGCGACATCCGACCCAGCTCGTTCCACCGCAAGAACTACTTCTACCCGGACATGCCCAAGGCGTACCAGATCAGCCAATACGACGAGCCGCTGAACGTGGATGGCTGGTTGGCGTTGCCAGACGGCACCCGCATCGGCATCGAGCGAGCACACCTCGAGGAGGACACTGGCAAGTCGACCCACGTGGGCGGATCGGGCGGCCGGCTGCATGGCAGCGACTACTCGCTGATCGACTTCAACCGGGCAGGCGTCCCGCTCGTCGAGATCGTCAGCCGCCCCGACCTGCGCACGTCCGAGCAGTCCCGCCAGTACGTCACCGAGCTGCGCGGGATCCTCCTCGCCGTCGGCGCCTCCGACGCCAAGATGGAGCAAGGGTCGATGCGCGTCGACGCCAACGTCAGCGTGCGCCGTCCCGGCGATCCGCTCGGCACACGCTGCGAGATCAAGAACCTGAACTCGGTGCGCTCGGTCGGGCGGGCCATCGAGTACGAAGCGGCCCGCCAGATCACCATGGTCGAGGCCGGCGACACCGTGCGCCAGGAGACCCGGCACTGGGACGAGGGTGACGGCACGACACACACGTTGCGCACGAAGGAGGACGCCGATGACTACCGCTACTTCCTCGAACCCGATCTCGTGCTGCTCGCCCCCGAGGACGAGTGGATCGACCGGCTGCGGTCCGAGTTGCCGGCGCTCCCGGCCGAGCGTCGCGCAGCGCTCTCCGAGGTGACGGGCAAGGCGACCGACTCCGAGGCCGTCATCGTCGTCACCGAGCGCGGTCAGGACTCGTACGTGCTCGCAGTCGGCGAGGCCGGGGGCGATCCGGCACGGGCACTGATCCACGTGAAGGAGGCGTTCGCCGCCTTTGGGGACGAGCCAGCCGTGCCGGCACAGGATCTGGCGGCTCTCACCCGGATGGAGTCGGCCGGCGCGCTCACGCCCACCCAAGCCAAGGCGGTGCTGGCGGAGATGGTGGCGCACAGCGGTGGCGATCCGGAGAAGATCGCAGCCGACAAAGGCTTCGAGGCCATGGACACTTTGGCGCTGGAGACGCTGGTCGATCACGTGATCAAGGACAACCAGGCCTCCTGGGAGACGTACTGCGCCGGCCAGGACAAGGCCATCGGCGCGCTCATCGGCGCAGCGATGAAGGCATCCCGTGGTCAGGCCGACGGCAAAGCCGTCACAGCTGTCCTTCGCACCCGCCGCAGCACCGCCTGATCACCCGCTCCGGTCCGCCCAGACGGTGGGGGTCACACCAGGGGCCAGGGGTAGCGGCGGCCGGTGCGGTCCTCGGGGAACATGCCGCTCTCGGCGATCATGCCGGCGCGCACCCGAGTGGCGGCCACCTCCTCGCCGGTCAGCAGCTCGGCGAAGGAGTCGGGCACGGCCCTGTGCAACGCGTCGGCCATGGCTCGCAGGTCGTCGGGGATGGGCTCGCCGGCGAACTCCCAGATCACGGTGCGCAGCTTGAAGTCGGCGCCGAAGCAGAGGCCGTGGTCGATGGCCCATACCTTGGGGCCCTGCAGGAGGCAGTGACCGCTCTTGCGGTCAGTGTTGTTGGCGATCAGATCGAACACGGCGATGGCCCGTAGCTGATCGTGCAGTTCTGGGTACTGCTCGAAGATCGTGAAGTAGTGCTCCTCCTGATCCGCATCGACAAACCACTGGAACGATCCCTCACCGAGCGGGCCGTCGCGGATGATCGTCGCCGGCACGGCGCCGAGGCCGATGGCTTCGCTCAGGGCAAACGCTGCCAGCTCCCGCTTGTGCAGCCCTGGCTCGAAGTCCCACAACGGCCGCTCGCCCCGAGTCGGCTTGTAGATGGCGCGATGGACGTCACCGCCGTGGTCGATCTGGACGAGGAACGTGGCGTTGCTGCTCCACATGATCCGCCCGAGCACCTCGATCTCACCACAGCGGAGCAGCTCCAGGCGAGCGGTCAGTTCATCCGCGGACATGCGTGCCCGTCCGGGTCGATGGGCAGAGCGCACCAGATGCACGACGGCCGTCCCGACTCGATCACCCGCTCGGCGTGCTCGCAGAAGGCGTCGGCCTGGCTGCGTGTGATGAACAGCCGTAGATGCCCGCGGTCGAGGTCGTCGTCGGCGTCGGTCTCGTCGTCCTCCTCCGTCGGGACGAACTCCTCGAGTTGCACGAGCAGGCGGTCATTGGAGCGGTCGTAGCCCAGGCCGATCGGTCCGAGCACGAACACCGGATCGTCGGGCTCGGTCAGCTCCAGAGCGCCGGGCAGCGGCCGTTGCTCGGGCGGCGGCAGGTCCGTGAGCACCCGGCGCAGGTACATGGCGATCGCCGCCACCTGTTGCTTCTCGCATCGCACCGTGATCCGTTGGCCGCTCGTGCGAGCCTGCAGGAAGAACACCCGTTGACCAGGGTCACCCTGGGTGCCGGTGGTGAACACGTCCACCTCGTCGAACTCGTAGTAGATGCCCATGTCAGCGCGTCATGACGGTCGCAGCTCGGTGAGGGCCCGGCCCGTTGAGTTCACCGCCAGCACGACCGGGCCGCCCGACGACCAGGAGATGACGCTGATCGAGCACGGCGAGACGACGATGCGCTGGAACAGGTCGAGATGGGTGCCGACGGCATGGGCGATCACCGCCTTGATGGGGTCGGCGTGGGAGACACACACGATGGTCTGGCCAGGGTGGGCGTGGCGAAGCTCGTCGATCGTCGTGACGATGCGATGCTGCATGTCCGAGAAGCTCTCGCCGCCGGGAAAACGGAAGGTAGACGGCGCCTTCTGGACGGTCTGCCACTCCGGTTGCTTGTACAGCTTCTTGAGCTCGCAGCCCGTCCACTCCCCGAAATCGCATTCGTTGAGGCCCCGTTGAACGTTGGGGCGAAGGGTCAGCGCCGCGCCGATGGGTGCTGCGGTCTGGCGGGCTCGTTCCAGGGGTGACGTGTAGACGGCGGCCACCTGCTCCAGCTCGGCGATGCGTTCGGCCGCTTGCTCGGCCTGGGCCCGCCCGGCGTCTGCCAGGTCGAGGCCCTTGGCGCGGCCCGGGAGCGCCCGACCGGTGGTCGGTGTCTGGCCGTGGCGGACCAGCAGCACCGTCGTGGCGGTGGGGGGCTTGGTCGTGTTCGATCGCCGAGTTCTCGTGCGGGACGGTGTCGCCATGGCTCAGCCCAACCTAACGTCGAGCGGGTGGATTCTCTCGCCGCCATAGCCGCTGAGGTGTCGGCGTGCCGACGCTGCCCGCGCCTTGTCGCGTGGCGTGAGCAGGTGGCCGCCGAGAAGCGGGCGTCGTTCGCCGCCCAGACGTATTGGGGGCGGGGTGTATCTGGCTTCGGTGACGGCGAGGCCGGGATCGTCGTCGTCGGGCTCGCCCCCGCCGCCCACGGCGCCAACCGCACCGGGCGCATGTTCACAGGCGACCGCAGCGGTGACTGGCTGTTCGGTGTGATGCACGAGGTGGGCCTGGCGTCGCAGCCGACGTCGTCGTCGGCCGACGACGGGTTGCGCCTGATCGACGCCTACGTGACGTCGACGGTCAAGTGCGCCCCGCCCGCCAACGCGCCGACGCCGGACGAGCGCCGGTCGTGCGCCCCGTACCTGGCCGCCGAGCTGGCACTGCTCGGCGCAGCTCGTGGAGCGATCGTCGTCGTGTGCCTCGGTGCCCTGGCGTTCACGGCCGTGCTCGATCACTTCGGCGTCCGCCCCCGTCCCCGCTTCGGCCACGGCGTGGAGGTGGCCCTCGACGAGGGACCGGTGCTGATCGCCTCGTACCACCCCAGCCAGCAGAACACGTTCACCGGCCGACTCACGTGGGACATGCTGCGCGACGTGTTCGACCGCGCTGTCGTCGTCGCAGGCCGGCGATGGACCTCAGACGGACGTAGCGAGGACGACGTCGCCGTCGGTCCCGATGACCTCGAAGCGGGCGGCGTCGACGCGCCGCACCGATGAGTTGAGGTTGCACACGATCGGAGCGTCGCCGGTGCCGAGGAACTGGCCGGCTGAAACCTGTTCGCCGCCGTCGTCGACGACGTTGACCTGATAGGCCTCGCCGTCGCGGAACCCGCTGCCGGTGAGCACGATCTCCATGCCCCACGTGTGGTTGATCACCTCGGCACTGGCGTCGATCTCGGACGCCAGTTCGTCGATGCCGACGGCCTCGAGCGGACGCTTTGGCGCGTCGGGGGCGAGCGCCCGTCCGACCACGACGCCGACGGCAAGCGCGACAACGGCCGCAGCCGCTGCCACCGGCACCCAGCGCCGAAGGCGCCGGCGCGGTTCGGCCCGCTCCGCCCGCATGCGAGCGACGATGGCCTCGTCGAGACCAGCAGGCGGCTGGAGGTCGGTCCCGAGATGGTCCGGGTCGATGAGGCGCAGTGGCGCCGCCAGCGGGGCGATGAGTGCCAGCTCGGCCTGGCACACGATGCACCCGTCGATGTGCGCCTGGACGGTGGTGCGCTCGGCGTCGCCGAGCTGCTCGAGCGCGTAGGCGCCGAGCGACTCGCGGATCTGCCGGTGGTCGTCGTCGTTCACGGTTCAACCCCCAGACCCCGAGGACGCCGGTGACGGCACGCTTCGAAGCTCTGGCTGCCTCCAGGGCCCCTTTACGACGGGCATCGAGGCCGAGGGCGGTGGCGACACCGGAGACGGCTTCACCCTGAAGGACATCGAGGCCCACCCGGCCGAGTACTACGGCGACACGCACACGATGGATTTCGTCGCAGGAGCGGTGCGCGGCCAGCTGTCGCAGGTCCCGCTCGGTGGTGTGCCGACCGGTGGTGGCGGTACGGCGCCCAATGAGCGTGGCAGCACGAACATGGCGCTGTACGTCTCCGCCGGAGCCATCGTGATCGCCGCCGCAGCCGGCGCCACGCTGGCCCGTCGCCGCGTCACGAACTGAGGTCGTTGGCGATGCGGTCCCGACGACACGTCGGGGTCGTGTTCGGACTGATCCTTGCCGTGGGCGGCTGCGCCGAGACCTCCGAGCCGCCGGCACCAACCACGGCAGCGACCACCGGCGAGCCGGCAACCACGTCGACCATCAGCGAGGCGTCGACGCCGCCGATCGCCACGGCGGCGCCGGCACCCACGACCAGCACGGCGGCACCGACCCCGCCAACCACTCCCGCGGTGCGGCCGGCGCCGATCGCACTGCGCATCTCCTCCATCGGCGTCGAGTCCGTGCTGCTGGAGATGGGCATCCGGACCGAGGACGACGCCGCCGAAGTACCAGAGGACTACGACGTCGCCGGCTGGTACGCGAACGGCTCGCGTCCAGGGGGACGGGGACCGACCGTGCTCGTTGGTCACGTCGACTCCACATCCGGCCCGGCTGTGTTCTACCGCCTGCACGAACTGGCACCTGGCACTCACATCGAGGTGCAGCTCGCCGACGGAACCGTGGCCGTGTACGAGGTAGAGATCACCGAGCAGTTCCCAAAGTCTCAACTACCGATCTTCGAGGTGTTCGGTGCCACCGAGCGCGACGTCTTGCGGCTCGTGACGTGCACAGGTCAGTTCGACTACGAAGCCCGCAGCTACTTCGACAACTTGGTCGTCACCGCCGTGCGGATGTGATCCCTACCCCTCGCCCGCCGGCGTGTCTCATCCAGGCGGTCGGAGAGCGCGCGCAAGCAAGACGAGGGGTCGGGGTCAGCAAGCTCCGACCGGCGCGGGGTACGCGTATCCGGCCGGTGCCTGCCGATCTCAGCGTGTCGGATGCCCAGCCCGCCGGCGTTGGGGAGCCGGCGGGCTGGAAGTCGACCTGGGCCCTGGTGGTTTCCGCCGCCCCGACCCGAGTCAACTCGATCTAGTTGATCATCGTGTGGGTGTCGTCGTTCCTGCAGCGCGACGGTCCATAGCGCGTTCCTCGATTCCAGCTCCGCTTCCGCAACCCGCTCTCCGCCAAGAACCCGGGCCTTCCGGGCGCGAATAGTAGGTGGTGTTCCCACGACTTGCCAAGTCCGCCGGGAAACATCGCCCTGATCAGGTGCGGGTGAGTCGGCGATAGCCTCCAGCCCTCGTGACCATCTCGACGCGGCCGGCCCGCTCCCGGCGACTGCTCGGCGCCATCGGCGTCGGCATCCTGGCCCTGACGGCCTGCAACAGCACGCCCAGCGCCAAGCGCGTGGCGCTCGACATCGTCGAGACCATGGACAGCATCAGCGACACCCAGAAGCAATGCCTGCGCGAGAAGATCGACAGCTACGACGGCTCGGCGTTGGAGGAGATCGGCGAGGCGCAAGAGAACCAGGCGCTCGACTTCACGGATGCGGACGCGCTCGAGAACGCCACGCCAGAACTGCAAGCCTTCGTGGAGGACCTGCGCACCTCCTGCCTCACCGACGGCAGCTGATCCGCCGGTCAGGGGGCGGGCGCCGCGGCCTTCTTCTTCTTGGGCGCGGGCACACCGATCGCCGGCGCAGGGTCGGCAGTCTTCGGCCACCGTCGCCGGCTCACGACCGACAGCAGGCGCAGCAGTTTCATCGCCTTCTCGTCCGTCTCTGCTGGGCGGGCGACGACCGAACCGTCGGCCACCATCCGGTTCATCACCTCTTCACCGAGCTCTGTTCGCACGACGCACAACGTCCAGTCGTTGTCTTCACCGATGCCACCCGTTGAGATGTCGGCGTGCTCAGCGGCGAAGTCCGGACACAAGACGCAACCCTCCCGTGTCCAGGCGTGGCACTCCTTCAAGTCGACTTCGTGGTACGAGCCATCTCGCATCCAGATCTGGAACACGCCCTTGATGTTCATCTTCACCATCTCGCCGCGCTTCAGGCCGTACTTGGCCTCGAACAGCTCGGCGAAGATGGCGTCGTCGAAGGTCTTGGAGCACAGCAGCCCGATGTTGAACACGAACGGCTTGGAGATCTTCCCCACCTTGCGGGCCCACATGATCGGCGGCACGCTCGACTGGCAGCTCATCCCCACCAGCGCCAGACGGTCGAGGCCCTCGTCGAGCGCTTGCTTCATCGCCAGCGTGTTTGCCGAGTACGTGTATCGGCTCCCTGCCGAGGCGATGATCTCGTCGCGGGTGCGGGCGATGCCTGGGCGAGCCTTCCACGACGATTCCTGCGCCGCGGGATCACCGTCGAGGAAGCTTGTCAGCGCGGCGTCGATGTAGTCGTGCTCGAGCAGCCAGATGAGCATGGCGCCGACGAAGCCGCCGTCCTGACCCACGTCGTGGATCATCTCGTCGGACGCCCGGCACAGCAGCAACTGACGTGCCACGCCCCACATCTCGTCGGGTTCGCGGATCCGCCCGAACAGGTGCTCGTCGGCCTGGGTCTCCCACATCCGAAAGCGCGGGCACGCCCTCGTGCACGACGTGCACCCCTTCTCACCGTGGATGCAGTTCTCGGGGCCCAACTCCTCTTCTAGGTGGAACGGCTTGTAGTGCTTCTCCTCGTGCTCGTAGCCGATCACGTCGTGCGGGCAGGCGATCACACACCCTGCGCAGCCCGTGCACAGCCCGCTCTCGATGACCTCGTCGTAGAGCTCCTTCCACTGCGCCGTCCAACGAGTCGGTGCCGTATCGGTTGCGGTGGCCACCGCAACGAACCTAGCTCTCACATGTCGTTCGTACGCAGGCCGATCCGGCTCGGCCGGTCGGCCGGAGTTCCTTCGATGGGGGGTTTCAAAG
>JACDHN010000255.1 GCA_013821025.1 Acidimicrobiia bacterium
CGACGCCGCAGTGCACGCCGAGTTCGCCGTGTCGCTCGCCCACGACGCCGATCACGTCTGGGACTTCGGCTTCGTCCACGCCCACGCCGCGCTCGTGCCGGCCAGCCGCGGAGACTGGGAGGTGGCGTCCGCCCACCTGGCCGAGGCGTGGCCCTGGGCCGACGGCCTCGGGATCGATTTCGCGGTGGCAATGGTGATCACCGCGAAGACACTTCTGCACGCCGGTCAGGAGGATTGGGGCGGCGTGCTCACCGCCGTCGAGCAGATGCGATCACGCGGCCATCTGGACGCCCTCGGACGGCCCGGAGTCCACGGCTGGCGGCCCGTCGAGGTCGACGCCTACCTCGCCCTCGGCCAGCTCGACGAGGCCGAGCGCGCCCTCGACGAGCTCGAACGGGCTCTCCCGCCCTCGGGTCACCCAACGACCGAACTGACAATAGGACGACTCCGCGGGGTGCTCGCAGATCGACGAGGCCGCGGCGCGGCGGCCGACGCCGCCTTCACAGCCGCACACCGGCTCGCGGCGAGCGTTCCGTCGCCCCACGCGATCGCCCTGCTCGAACTGAGCGACGGGCGCCGGCTCGTCGAACGAGGTCGCCACACCGAGGCCCGGGCCTGGCTGTCGGCGGCGCGGACCCGCTTGACCGAGCTCGGCGCCCGCCCCGACCTAGCGCGGTGCGACTCCCTGATGCGCGCCACCGGGGCCGCACCGGGAATCGCACCCAACCCGACCTTCGGCCTCACACCGACGGAGATCGTCGTGGCCGGTCTCGTCGCCACAGGACGCACGAACCAACAAGCCGCCGGCGAGCTCTTCGTCAGCGTGAAAGCCATCGAGTACCACCTCACGAACATCTACGCCAAGCTCGGGATCCGCTCCCGCCGAGACATCCACCCGGCGCTGCACGGCGCAGCGGAGTCCGCCCCCGTCGACTCAGCCTGAAAGGACCGTTTGACCTGTCGCTGCAGGAGTGCAATAGCGGTGTCGACGGTGAGGAGCGCGGCGATCACGAACGCCTTCGGTGTCCCGCTACGGCCCATCAGCCGGCCAACGACGCCGAATATCCCGAGCCGCCGCGTCATCAATCGCCGGCTACGTGACGTCGCCGATGCCACGAGAATGACAGTCCGGTGGTGGTACGGCCGCGACGATGGACACAGCACTCTCCGCGAACGGGAGCACAAAGACCACTGGCTCGATGACGTTCGGGATGATCTCTCCAACGAACTTCTTGAAGGGTGCACCCCCCTTGAGCGAATCGAACGCCGCTTCGTCCACGAAGGCCTCGTACAGGTAGACCGCGTCCGGCTCGTCGGCACCTGCCACACGTCGAAGCGCAACGTGCCAGGTTCTGAGTGCGGGCCACCTCAGCATCCCACTGTAAGGACTCGAGCAGCTCCGCCTTGCGCCCCGTACGCGCGACCAGCTTGATCATCCCTCCGTATACGGCGAACCTCCAGACTCGACCGTCACGTCAGACCGGCGCACAGATTGGCGGATCCGGTTGGGCTGATCAACAATGTCCGAGTATTGCGATGCGTAGCGCCCATCGGAGGTATCCGGGATCGCCGGTCCGATGCGCTCTGACGACGTCGAGGTGATGCGCGCAATGTCGCCGAACCGGCGCACCACGCCGTCGATCACGAAGCCGACGGCTCGTGAGGGCCACGGCGGGACGGATCGCGGTGACGCCGCGTGCAAAGATTCCGGGTCGTGGACGGACTGGCCAAGGATGTCGAGCGCGTCGCCGCCGAGACCGGGTTCTCGGGGGTGGTGCGCGTCGACCGGGGCGACCTCACCGAGCTGGCCGTCGCGGCTCGAGTTGGCCAATGCGATCTTCGAGTACCTTGAGATCTTCCACAACCGGCAACGACGCCACTCCTCGATCGGGATGCTCAGCCCGATCGAGTACGAGCGCCGTCACGCCGACAACACCGCCCGCGATCGAGCAAGCTGACCGCGCGAAACCCGGGGCACACGAGAGCCTCCACCAGACCCAGGGCGATTCACCGGCTACTGCACAGCGATCAACCAAAACCTCAGCGATCAGGTTCGGCGCGTTCAGCCTCCGAGCGCCGGCTCACGGGGCCCGAGCGGTGCCTCCTCCAAGAAAGCCAACGCCGGGCAGTTGATCACCACGTTGGCCGAGCCGAGCGGCAACCCGCCGGGCGAGGTCACCACGCCCTCGTCGGCGAGGCTGCGCACCGTGTTGGCGTCGGTCTGGAGCCCGTTCGACCCGGCTTCCACCGCAGCATCGCTGTAGACCCCCACGTGGAGATCCCACGCCGGGCTGTACTCGGCCCGATCTTCCGCCCGCTCGTTGGTCGGGAACACGTCGAAGATGTTGCTGACGTCGGCGCCTGTCCTCAGCGCTTCAAGGACGTCGGCGTTCGCGACTGCGGCGTCGCGACCCACGATGTCGAGCGAGAGCGCGTGCGTCAGCCCCTGTGAGCGGCCCGGCCCCTGGGATGCACCTCGCTCCGGTGGCGCTTCCTCGAGGCCGACCTGTGCGTTGACGAATGTGAAGATGGAGGTTCGGGCAGACTCGGGATTGCCGCCGCCATTCGCGAAGCCGAGGTCGGTCAGCGCCGGCACGAACGTGCTGCGCTCCACGGTCGCAGTGAAGGCGTCCGAGGAGTCGAAGCTGAGATAGAGGATCGACTGCCCATTGGCGAAGCCTCGAACGAAGAGGAGGTCGGCGGTCATCGCATCGGTGTCCATGCCGAGCGCACGGTCGTGGGTGTTGGTGTGCGTCGTGACATCGAATGGGCCGTCACCGGTCGCGATGATCGGCGCGTTGTAGACGACCGGCGTACCGGTGATCGGATCGCTGTCGATGCGCACGAAGGAGCTGTACCCGGCGCGGGCGATCGCGCCTGGCGTGAACGACGCAGCCGGAAAGTTGGTCGGACCCGGAACGAGGGTCCGCGCGGGGCTGAAGTCCGGGCCACCCTGGAACTCCACCGGTGCACGCCCGAGGATCGGATCGTCGGTCGTGACCTCCTGCACACAGGCCGGGCAGTTGATGCCGGCCTTGCTCAGCTTCGGCGCGTGGTTCACTCCGAGCTCCATCGCGATCGTTAAGTCGGAGACATCAGTGATCACGTACCAGACCGTCTCCCCCGCGGCTTTTCCCTTGTACAGGGGCAGGGTCGCGAAGTCCCGAGTCAGGTCGACGCGGACCGCACTCGTGATGGTCTGGCGGCCCTTTTCGAGAGTAACCCCGATCGGCGCGCTCGTCGCGCTCGGTTCCGCCGGTCCGCTCGTCGGAGAGGTTTCGGCCGTCTCATTCGTCTCATTCGTCTCATTCGTTGCGGACGACTCGGAGCTCTCGGCCGTCGCGCTCGTCACAGAGGTCGCGGGGGTCTCGCTCGTTGCGGACGTCTCGGCCGTCGCGCTCGTCGCAGAGGTCGCGCTCGTCGCGGAGGTCTCGGTCGGGGCAGTTTGACCCTCTTCACCAGCCTGCGGAGCATCGGTCACCGTCCCGCTGCGATCAGAATCGGAGCACGCTGTCACTGCCAACGCCAGCGCCAACGCCGTCGCCCACCGCGGCAGTGACGCCTTCGGAACGAACGCTCCCTTGAGACGCGCAGTCCTCGGCCCGCCTCTGCTTCCAATGGTTCGCGACATGAGCACATCCTTTCTCAACAGGGGAGCCGGCACTCCACCCTCTCTCCAGCCCTTGCCGGCGACCGTTCGTTACAACTTTTTTGTCGCGCACTCTGCGTCAATCCACGACCCGGCACCGACTCGTGCTTTGCCGGGGGCCGGCTCGCTCATGGTACGTGGACACCTCGGCGCGGGTCTGCCCCCAATTTCGTGTCAGTTCACCGACTGCCAGGATGTGCGGGTGCCGTGGGGCGACGTGTTGCGAGCGCAGATGGCACGGCCCCCCGGGAGTTCGCCGGGACTTCTGAGCCGGCTCTCCGGTGTGCCGCAGGCCACGATCGTCAACTGGCTGGAGGGTCGCGTCGCGCGACCGCGCCGGTGGGAGGACCTCGTCCGGGTCGGCGACGCGATGCGGCTCGGCCGCGACGAGGTCGACGAGCTCCTGGCGGCCGCGAGGCACCCTCCGGTTGTCGAGCTCGCGCGGAGCGCGGACGCAGCCGGCCGTGCCCTCCCTCGCTAGGTGGGTGCCGATCGGCTACGCGGACCTCTGACCTCACGCGAACTTGGACTAGTAGGGCTCGACCTCAACGCACCAGCGGCTGGACAGAACATCTCCGTGCGTCTCGATGTGCGCGGTGTCTCGGACCCCCTGCTTGACCCCCGTCTCCCACAACTCATCGTCGCGGTCCGTCAGTACCGCTCGGCCGACTCAGTTGCGCACCACTCCGCCGACCACGAGTGGCGGTCGTGTTCGACGCCAACCAGCCCGCCGCGTACATCCCGCACCTCGGTACCGACATCATTGAGTCGATGCCGATCACCCCGGGTGATCTCGAACGCGTGGTGTCAGATCGAGGTGTCCCCGCCGACTTGTTTCCTCGCGCCGCACGGGTCGCATAGCGCCTAAAGCAGCCGACCTACAGGCGCTGACGAGGGATCGCAGGGGCGGCGGCTCGCAGGGGCGGCGGCTCAGCCTCTCAGCTGACC
>JACDHN010000256.1 GCA_013821025.1 Acidimicrobiia bacterium
CTACGGAGTGGTCACGCGCGAGGCGGTGCTGGCCGAAGGCATCACCGGCGGTTACAGCGGGGTGTACGGCGTGCTGAAGGTGCTCGAGGAGCGAGGTCAGCTACGCCGTGGGTACTTCGTGGCAGGCCTCGGCGCCGCCCAGTTCGCCCTCCCAGGTGCCGTCGATCGCCTCAGGGCGGCGGCCGGCCACGACGAGCCGCTCGTGTTGGCGGCCACCGATCCGGCCCAGCCCTACGGCGCGGCCCTCGCCTGGCCGGAGTCGGCCGGGCGTCCTGCCCGCTCGGCCAACGGTCTCGTGGTGCTGCGCGGTGGGGAGGCGTTGGCCTGGTACGACCGGCGCAGCCACCACCTGGTCACGTTCCCGGCCACGCTGAGCGACGCGGCGTGGATCCCGGCGCTCGCGCATCTGATCAACGACGGACGGGCCAGGACCGTCGAGGTGCGCAAGGTCGACGGCGGCCCGATCTCGCCGGAGCTTGGCGTTCTGCTGGAAGCAAACGGGTTCGTGGCGGGCTATCGCGGATACGCCGCCGCTCGACGGGTCGAGGCGGCTCGATGAGCGTCGATCGCTCGGCGGCCGACGATCCGGTGCGCGCCCGACGGGTGCGGATCGCCCACTGGACGCTGCTCGCCAACCGGGTCGGCTACCTGGCCATGGCCGTCGCCGTGGCGTTGTTCTTCATCGCCCTTGCTGTCGGGTTCAACGCAGGCATGGCAACGGTCATCGTCGCGTTCCTTGTGGTGGCGTGCCTGCTGCTGGCGCCGTCGATCGTGCTCGGCTACGCCGTCAAGGCCGCCGAACGTGACGATCGTGAACACGGCTTCTGAGCGGATCACTTCGGGGGCACTCGGAGGCCGAGCACCCGAGCGAGTTACCCTGGGGTAATGTCCGCTCGCCTTCCCGCCCAGGCCCGGCGCGAGCAGATCCTCGCCGTGGCGTTGGACGTGTTCTCGGTCGACGGATACCACAACACGTCGATGAACGAGGTGGCAGAGGCAGCCGGAGTCACCAAGCCCGTGCTGTACCAGCACTTCGACTCCAAGCGAGATCTGTACCGGGCGCTGCTCGACGAGGTCGGCAACCGTCTGCTCACCACGATCGCCAAGGCCACGGCCACTGCCTCGGACGGCAAGTCGCTGACAGAGATGGGGTTCGAGGGCTACTTCCGCTGGGTGGCCGAGGACCACGCTTCGTTCCGCCTGTTGTTCGGCAGTGGTGGCCGCCGCGATGACGAGTTCTCCGCCGCTGTCCGGCGCGTGACGGCGGCTGCTGCGGCGGCGATCGCTCCGCTGATCGAGGTCGACATCGAAGAAGAGCATCGTCTGATGTTGGCCCATGCGCTCGTCGGCCTGGCCGAGGGCGCCTGCCGGATGCTCGTCGACCAGGGTGACGACTTCGATCCCGACGAGGTGGCGCGAGCGGTGTCGAGTCTCGCCTGGGCCGGCCTGCGCGCCGTCCAACGCCCCACCTGAGCCCCAACGGCGCTAGTCGAGCCCGAGCGCGATCGTCAGCGCGGCATCGAGCTCCGCGAGCTTCGCTGCGCCGAGGCGACCCTTTCGTCGGGTCAACAGTCGCACTGGAAGGGTGAACACGTTGTCACAGTTCGCAGCGCTGTCGTGGTCTAGTCCCTCTTCTCGACCGATGGCCACCTCTGCAACGTGCCCGTGGAAGCTGCTGGTGATCAGCACGCACACCACCGACGGCAGCACCGGGATGGCGGTGTCCCTGGTGACGACGACCGCCGGCTGGGCGCCGACGCCGGGGATGTCAGCATTCCAGAGGTCGCCTCGTTGGATCAGCGTGCGGGTTGTGCGAGGCACGCCGCCACCGAGAAGCTCGAGAGTGAGGCCACGAGCGCATCGTGGGTGTCGTCAGGCTGCTCGTAGCGCCGTTGGTAGGAGGCGGTGATGGCGTCTTCGCCGTGACGGGCAAGCCATTCGGCCACGGCGGCCGCCACGACGGATCCACGGTTCGCTGCGAGGCCGGCATCGACGGCTCGGTCGACCGCGTCGACCGTGTTCTCATCGAGGCGCGCCGTGACTGGGATGCTCACGTGCACAACGTACCACGACCGTACACAAATCGTATACGCACGCTCCCGGTTACAGTGGGATCAGGTGTACGATAGGTGTATGGCGCGCACAAACATCGATATTGACAACGACGCCTGCGGGGTCGTGATGCGGCGCTACCACCTCGCCACCAAACGGGAGGCCGTCAACTTCGCCCTGCGGACCCTCGCTGCCGAACCCCTGAGCCTCGACATGGCGCGGCAACTGCGAGGCTCAGGATGGGACGGCGAACTTGACGAGCTGCGGGCGGGCCGAACGGGATGATCCTCATCGACACGTCGGCGTGGATCGAGTTCCTGCGCGACACCGGCAGCCCGGTGTGCGTTCGAGTCGACGAGCTGCTGGCTTCCAGCATCGCGTCCTGCGATCCCGTCCGGATGGAGGTTCTCGCGGGTGCCCGCAGCGGCGATCACCTCCGGGATCTGCGCGGGTTGCTGGCGCGTGCTTCGGCCATCACCACCGAAGCCATCGACTACGAGGATGCAGCGGCGCTGTATCGCGTCTGCCGTCGAAATGGCGAGACTGTCCGAAAGCTGATCGACTGCCTCATCGCTGCGGTCGCCATCAGAACCGACATCCCCCTCCTACACGCAGACACCGACTTCGACGTGCTCGAGCGCCACACCCGGCTCCGGCTTGACCCGCCGTAGGGCCCCACTCCGAGCGCACTCCCGGTGGTCACGCACGCTGGCCCAAGCGCGAGCGCTTGGGCCTCGTTGACCTCGGTGTTGGCTACGCGAGGTGATCCGGGGCTGGCGAGAGCCACCAGCCCGTTGGCGTCGAGGAGGTCAGTCACGCTGGCACGGATCGGCAAGGGATGCCTGCGTCACTCCTCGTCGAGCGAGCGGACATCGTCGGTCGTGACCGACCGTCCCACGCGCACGATGGGGAATCCGCTGTGGCGGTCGGTCTCGACAACATGATGCTGGCCGGGCCGACCTCCCTCGATGTGGCGACGGCCTTCGATGGCCAGCGTGATCTGGTCGAGCTGAGCTGGGTCGGCGATCACGTCGAAGTCGGTGATCCGGCCGCCGTATACGGTCATCCGGAGGACGGCGAACAGCCGGCCGAGTGGGGCGACGACGATACCCGGTACGCCGTCCACCAGGGCCACCTCGGCCGTGCGGGCACGCGCAGCGAACACCTTGGTCTCGTCGGCCACGGCACGGGCACCGCGAACCTCGGTCGATATCCCGGTGGATGCTGCGAAGCGGTCGGCCCGCCGCACCACGTCCGGGGCGAGCAGCTCCAGCAGCGTGCCCAGGTCGCCACCTCGTGCGGCAGCGAGGAACGCATCGACGACCGCGTAATGCTCGGCGGGGGCAGCTGCTTCGACGGTCGTCACGCCCCGCACCCGTGCACGGGCCCGGCTGGCCAGCTTCTTGGTTGCCACCGTCGACCGGTCCACCACGACGGCGATCTCCTCGAACGGCACGGCGAACAGGTCGTGGAGCACGAAGGCGACACGCTGCGCTGGAGATAGGCGGTCCAACACGACGAGGAGGGCAAGACCCACCGACTCCGCCAGGACCGCCTCCTCCTCGGGCTCTGTCACGCCTCCGGTCGATGCGGCCGGGCCGGAGGGTGCCACCGTGAGCGGTCGTTCGTTGCGGCTTCGGCGGGTGCGCAGCATGTCGAGGCACACACGAGCGGTCACCGTCGTGAGCCACCCGGTCAGGTTCTCGACTCCGCTCAGATCGGCCTGGTCAGCGCGCAGCCAGGCCCGCTGCACCGCGTCGTCAGCATCGTCCAGCGAGCCGAGCACCCGATAGGCGACCCCACGCACCTGGTCGCGGCTTGACTCGAAGCGGGCCTCCAAACTGGCGTCTCCGCTCATGGGGTCACCTTTCCTCGTCGGCATACGTCATGGGGGGGACAAACCAACCCTCACGTATCCATCGAGACCAGGAGACACCCGTGACTGTACAGATCGTCCGCTTCACCACCACAGAGCCGAACGTCGCCGAGATCGAGACGGCGATCGAGTCGATGATCACCGCGATCCACGAAGCCCGACCGCCCGGCGTCCGCTATGCCGCCTGCGAGCTCGTCGACGGGTTGACGTTCCTCCTGATCCTCGAGCTCGCCGACGGTGTCGAAAACCCGTTGCCCTCCATCCCCGAAGCCCGGGCCTTCCAGCAGCAGATGCGTACCTGGGCCGCCGAACCGCCCACGCCCCAACCGGTCACTGTCCTCGGCTCCTACGAGCTCTTCGCGTAGCCAGCACAGTCGGCGCCCCCTGGCCGCCTCATCTCTGGTCCTGTACTTCGCCAAGTAGGGCGAACTCGGGCGGCGGGCGATTAGTCTGGCGTCTTCGTGACGTCAGCTCCGACCCATCATGTCGCCATCGTCGGCACCGGATACGTGGGACTGACCACCGGCGCCGCTCTCGCCAGCCTCGGACACAGGGTGGTGTGCGCCGACATCGACGCCGAACGCATCGACCGTCTGCGCCAGGGCCACATCCCGATCGTCGAGGAGGGCCTC
>JACDHN010000005.1 GCA_013821025.1 Acidimicrobiia bacterium
ACACCCCGATCACCCGGTCGGGGTTGTCGAACACGACCCGTTCGACGTCGGCAGCGCTCAACCCGCCGAGTAGCTGGCCGGGGGCGATGACGGTGTTGTCGTCGAGCTGGCAGATACGTCCGGCGAAGGTCTCGTAGCCGACGAGCACCGTGTAGAGAGGTCGGGGGCGTTGGGCGCCGGCTGGGGTGGATGCCGAGCGGGTTGCCATCGCTACCAGGGCGTCGGCTCGCCGTTGCGCTGGGGTACGGGTGACCTCACCGGCGGCCTGTTCGGTGTCGTACAGCTGTCGTTCCAGGCGGGTGAGTTCGGTGAGGAAGATCGACCCGTCGATCGGATCCAGCACGGCGCGGGTGTACACCGACCCGTCGTAGCTTCGTCCCGCCGATGCCCTGCGTTGCTCGACCAGCCGTTCGGCGTCGTCATCGGCGCTGACGGCGTCGGCGTGTTGACGCCAGTAGGCCGCCACCCGCTCGGCGTCGTCGAAGCGCAGCCTGGTGCACTGGTCGACCAGCATCTTCTCGGAGTCGGCGAAACATGCTTGGCGGGGCCCGTAGTTGGCTCGTCCCAGCAGGTCGACATGATCCGTCGAGATCTCGCCGTCAGCAAGCGCCGCCGTGGTGTGGGGCATCGAGCGCAGCTTGCGTGCCCGTCGCAGCTCGATCTTGGCTGTATCACCCGACAGTCGGCAGTCGTTGCCGAGACGGGTCGCTGCGGTGCGTGCCCCGTTCGACGCCCACACACCCCGGCCGTCCCACGCCGAGACCAGCTTGGCGCGCACCGCAGCCAGCCGGGTCGCCGTCCGATAGGTGGACACCAGCAGCTCTTGCAACTGCTCGTCGACGAGCACATCGATCTCGATGTCGAGCAGGTCGTTGACGATCCGGTCGAGCTCGTTGTCGATGATCTCCGGGGAACTGC
Source organism: Acidimicrobiia bacterium (assembly GCA_013821025.1). GTDB lineage: Bacteria > Actinomycetota > Acidimicrobiia > Acidimicrobiales > Ilumatobacteraceae > JACDHN01. Next base: position 919 of record JACDHN010000005.1, read on the forward strand.
ACATCGCATCACTCCGGCGCCTGGCAGGTACTCGGCTGCGAAGCAGCAAGACGGTCCCTCATCGCACACGATCAGTGGCCTACCCGTCACCATAGAGAAGGGGTGTGACGCTTGCCGTTGGTCGTCCACGACCAGGCACCGCCAACGCCACGGTCGGTCGCATCTAGTGCGCCGAGGTGATTCGATGGAGACGTGATGCTCACGTGAACGAGGACGAGCGCGTCGACCAGGCGATCGCGCTCGCCGCCGAACTGTTGCGATCCAGCAAATCGGATGAGACGCGCGGTGAACGTCGAAGGCGGCGGCGTCTGGGCAGGCTCGTCAGCGACGCCGCCGGCCGGGAACTGACGCTGGCGCTCACGGACCAGGTGTTGCGCATCGACGACCGGCGTCGGGCCGCCAGCCGTTTCGCCGATCTGGTCGCAGAGCACGGCCGGCCCGGAGCGCTCGGAGTGCTCGACTCGGCAATGCTCGCTACTGGTGCGCGTCTGGCACCCCTCCTGCCAGGGGTCGTGATGCCGTTGGTGGAACGACGCATCCTGTCCGAGGCCCAGGGGGTTGTGCTGGCGGCAGAAGATCCGGCGTTCGCTCGCCATGTGTCCCGGCGCCGCACTGAGGGCGTCCGCCTCAACATCAACGTGCTTGGGGAGGCGATCCTCTCGGACGCCGAGGCCGAACGCCGCACCCACTTGCTACGACGTCGCATCGCCCGCCCTGACGTCGACTACATCTCCGTCAAGCTGTCGGCCATCGTCGCCAACCTCGACGTGTACGCCTTCGACGACAGCGTGGAGCGCATCTCTGATCGGTTGCGCCAGCTCTATCGCGACGCCGAGGCGGCGACACCGCTGACGTTCGTGAACCTCGACATGGAGGAGTACGGCGACCTCGAGCTGACAGCGGCTGCCTTCAAGACGGTGCTCGACGAGCCCGAGTTCGAGCGCATCGACGCCGGCATCGTGCTGCAGGCTTATCTTCCCGACTCTCACGAAGCGTTGGAGGAGCTCGGCCATTGGGCCACCGCCCGCAGGGCCCGAGGCGGCGGACGGATCAAGGTACGTCTCGTCAAGGGCGCCAACTTGGACATGGAGCAGGCCGAGGCTGAGCTGAGTGGTTGGAACCAGGCGCCGTACACGACGAAGGCCGATGTCGACGCCAGCTTCAAGGCGATGCTGGAATCGGCCCTGCGTGCCGAGTGGGCCGACTCGGTACGAGTCGGCGTGGCCAGCCACAACCTGTTCGACGTCGCCTGGGCGTGGGTGCTGGCGAGCGACACGATCGGCGATCGTGCCGTGGTCGCCGATCGCATCGACTTCGAGATGCTCGAGGGCATGGCCCCAGCCCAGTCCCGGCAGGTGCAGGCGCTGACGAAAGATCTGCTCCTGTACGCGCCGGTGGTGGAGCGCAGCGACATCGACGCCAGCGTGGCCTACCTGTCGCGCCGACTCGACGAGAACACTTCTCCCGAGAACTTTCTGCGGGCGCTGTTCGACCTGCAGCCGGGCGACGCCGAGTGGATGAGGCAGGCGGAGCGGTTCCGCACGGCCGTGGCCGGCCGTCACGACGTGTCGAAGCAATCCCGCCGGGATGTCCTGCCCAGTCGCCCATCCGGCTTCTCCAACGAGCCCGATACCGATCTCACCCGGCCCGGCACCCGTGCCGAGGTATACGAGGCGATCGCCTCGACGAAGGCCGACGAGCCACCGGTCGCCGACACCACGGAGGCGATCGACGAGATCATCGAGCGCGCCGAGAGGAGCACGTGGGGAGACGTGACGCCGGCCGGACGGCGACGCATACTCGACGCCGCCGCCGATGTGATGGCGGCCGAGAGGCCTACCACGTTGGCTGTGATGGCCGACGAGGCCGGCAAGACCGTCCACGAAGGCGACCCGGAAGTGGCCGAAGCCATCGACTTCGCCAGGTACTACGGCGCCCACTGGATGGAGCTGCTCGACCGCCTGGCCGACGACGGCGTGACGGCGCACCACCGAGGTGTCGTGGCCGTGGTGTCACCGTGGAACTTTCCCTATGCCATCCCCGCCGGCGGCGTGTGCGCGGCACTGGCGGCCGGCAACCCGGTCATCCTCAAGCCACCGCCCGAGACCCGGCGCACGGCGTACTGGCTGGCCCAGCAGCTCTGGCGGGCAGGGGTGCCAGACGACGCTCTGCAGTTCGTGGCCGTCGACGACGGTCCCGTCGGCCAACACCTGGTGTCCCATCCCGGACTCGACACCGTCGTGCTGACCGGCTCATACGACACAGCCCGCACATTCCTCGACTGGAGGCCGCAACTGCGGCTGCTGGCCGAGACGAGCGGCAAGAACGCGCTCGTGATCATGGCGGCGGCCGACGTCGACGCCGCCATCAACGATCTCGTGCGTTCGGCGTTCGGCCACGCCGGCCAGAAGTGCTCGGCAGCGAGCCTGGCCGTCGTCGATTGGCTGTTGTACGACGACGGAGAGTTCCTCGATCGCCTGCGCGACGCTGTGCAGTCGCTCGTCGTGGGCGAGGGAACCGACCCCCGGTCGATGATGGGTCCCCTGATCCGCCCGCCGGAGGGCCCGCTGCAGCGGGCGCTGACCATGCTCGACGACGGTGAGCGCTGGCTCGTGGAGCCCCGGCAGCTCGACGATGCCGGACGCATGTGGTCACCAGGGGTGCGAGTGGGCGTCGCCCCAGGCTCGTGGTTCCACCAGACCGAGTGCTTCGGCCCCGTCCTCGGTGTCATGCGCGCCGACGACCTGGATCACGCCATCGAGTTGCAGAACGGCGTCAGCTACGGGCTCACGGGGGGCATCCACAGCCTCGACCCCAACGAGGTCGACCGGTGGATGGCGCGAGTCGAGGTCGGCAACGCCTACGTCAACCGTCATACGACAGGAGCCATCGTGCGGCGACAGCCGTTCGGCGGCTGGAAGCGCTCGTCGATCGGTGCCGGGGCCAAGGCGGGTGGGCCCGGCTATGTGAGCCTGTTCGCCAGTTTCGACGACGTCGGCAACCCGTCCGTGGACGAGGCCTTGGCGTCGTACGAGTCGTGGTGGGCCAGCTACTTCGTCCAGCTGCACGACCCGAGTGAGCTGTCAGTGGAACGCAATGCCCTGCGCTACCTGCCGCTGCGCCGCGTGCTCGCGCGCTACGACAGCACCACCAGTACGGACGACCTGGAGTTGATGCGCCACGGCGCCCGGATATGCGGTGTCGATCTGGAGCTGTCGTCGAGGGACGATGAGTCCGACGACGAACTGGCGGCGAGACTGCGATCCGTGGAGCGACCTGAGCGATTGCGCCTGCTGGTGCCAGTCGGTGAGTCGGTGCTGCGGGCGTGCCACGAGTCTGACGTGGCCGTCGACACATCACCGGTCAGCCGTCACGGCCGGATCGAGCTGGCGCACTGGGTGCGCGAGCAGGCCATCAGCGAGACAGCACACCGGTACGGACGGCGCCTGATCTCAACCGGCGTCGACCGCCTCGGCCGTGCCTCGTTCACATCCCGGGGGCCGAGGCGTCACGTCTAGTCGGTCGGGGGGCGGCGGAGGCGTTTGGTTTCACCGCGCCTTCTCTTTGCGTCCATTCGCCTTCCCTGGGCGGCCTTGGACGGCCGCGAGGGGCGCCGCGCCGGAGGAGGTGGGGCGATGGCCTCGGCCACGAGCTCGGCCAATCGTTCCGTGGCGGCTTCCCGGTTGCGAAGTTGCGACCGGCGCTCTGACGCCACGACGGTGACGACGCCATCCACCAGGCGGCCGCGCAGGTTGCCCAATGCCCGTTCTCGCTGCGTTTCCGAGAGTGCCGACGACGCCTCAAGGTCCCAACTGAGCTCGACCCGGGAATCGGTCGTGTTGACCCCCTGGCCGCCAGGGCCCGACGCTCTGGAAAACCGCCACGACAGCTCGTGCTCGGGGATCGTGACTCTGCGGTTCACGACCAACCCGGACCGTGGCACGGTGGGCCCGTGTCCGTCGCTGGCGCTCATACGTTCAGCATGCCCGGCATCGCGGGTGATGGGGGTGGGCGGGCGCCGGGTATCAGGCGCTGAAAGGAGGATCAGTAGGTGGCGAACAGGTCGACGACGAGAATCAAGTCGGTGGACGGTGGCAGGCTGATCTGGGCGTTGCCCTCCTCGCCGAAACCCTGGTCTGCGGGGATGGTGATGACGCGGCGCCCACCGACCTTCATGCCGGCCAGCCCTTCGTAGAACCCTCTGGGTGTCATCGCCTCCCGGGCGTATTGCACGACCACCGGGGAACCTCCCGCCCACGTGCTGTCGAGTGTCTCGGCGTTGTCGCCACGGATGGCGATGAGATGCACCTCGAGTGTCTGTCCCTCGGCGATCACTGACCCTTCACCGGGGCGGACATCCTCGGTCAGGATCTCGGTCGCGCCCGACGACGGCTGGATGTCGAGATCCGTCGGTTCGTCCTCCGGCGTGGTGGCGGGCACGACGGCCACGGCCTCGATCACGAAGCTGATGGCGTCGCCGGGCTTGATCACCTCGCCAGAGCCCTGATCGCCGTACCCCAGCTCCGCGGGGATGTCGAGCTGTCGGATGCCGCCTGCCTGGATGCCGATCAGACCTTCCTCCCAGCCCTGGATCACGCTGCCCGCTCCGAGCGTCACCGGGTAGGGCTGACCCTTCTCGTAGGAGTTGTCGAACTCCGTGCCGTCCTCGGTCAGCACTCCCACGTAGTTGACGATCACACGATCGCCTTCCTGCGCCTCACGGTCAGCACCGACCTCGATATCAGTGACCACCAGCTCCGTCGGCAGCTCCCCGGGTAGGGACACCTCGGGTGTTGGCAGCGTGGTCGTGGTGCCGGGCACCGTGGTCGATCCGGCGGACAACGAGACATCTGTGGTATCGCCGGTGCCTGCGGTGTCGGTCTCGTCGCCGCAGGCGCCGAGCGCCATGACGGCGAGAGCGAGCGAGCTGCAGATGACAGCGGGTGTACGAAGCACGCAGCGACCCTACCGACGATAAGGCGTTCGCCGTCAGCGCCTCGCGAGCCACTCGGCCTCTCGCTGGCCCATCGCCGTCGAGGGTGCCCCGTTGACGAAGGGCCACAGCTCTTCGGCGATCTGCCGGTAGTTGCCGGTGGCGCCGAGATCGCCCAGCAGGGCGTACAACCCCAGGTTGATGCGCTGGATGAACACGAACGCCCTCGGCACGGTGGCGTACTGGGCGATCGGGCTCGAGCGGTCGAACGTGTGGCGCACGATGCTGCTGGCGTACTCCTTCGTCCACGTCATCGTCCGGTCCTCTCGCACCGGTTCGTAGAACTGCGAGAAGTACTCGCCGACGTCCTCGGTGGACACTGGCATGCCGGGCGGTAGCAGCCCGCTGCGTTCCACGAGGCGGCGGAACTTGGCGGTGTCGTGGTCGACGGCGGCGGCTTGGACCATCGCCGCAAACGTCGCCGTCTCGTCGTCGGTGAAGTACTTGACGAGCCCGAAGTCGAGGAACGTGACGTGGCCATCGCCGTGGAACAGGTAGTTGCCGGGATGAGGGTCGCCGTTGAATGCCCGCATGCGGTACAGGCTGCGGAACACGAAACGGAACAGGCACTCCGCCGCCAGGTCCCGCTCGGCGGCGTCCCACGCCAGCAGCTCGCGCCAGGTGTGTCCGGCGACCAGCTCCGACGTCAGCACCCGCCTGGTGGACAGCGCCGGCAGCACGTCGGGCACGCTGATGAAGGGGTGCCGGCGGTAGTAGTCGGCGAAGTGTTGCTGGTTGACGGCCTCGATGCGGTAGTCCACCTCCTCGATCAGCCGCTGTCGGATCTCCTCGGACAACTCGGCGGGGTCGAGGCCCGAGAAGCTCTGACGCATCAGCATCCCCAGCAGCTCGGTGTTGCGTAGGTCGGACTCGATGGCCTTGTCGACGCCGGGGTATTGCACCTTGACGGCCACGGCGCGCTCGACGCCGCTGGCGGGATCGGTGACGACAGCCCTGTGCACCTGGCCGATCGACGCCGATGCGATCGGCACCGGATCCCACTCCAAGAAGACCTTGTCGGGCGGCCCCCCGAGCTCGCGTTCGACCACGTCAGCGGCGAGCTGCGCACTCATCGGCGGGGCGTCGGCCTGCAGTTCGGCGAGCGCCTGGCGTACGGGTTCTGGTAGTCCGTCGTCGAGGTAGCTGGCCATCTGGCCGACCTTCATCAGCGCCCCCTTCATGTTGCCGAGGCGCGCTGCCACCTGCTCGGCCGTGCGCAACTTCAGGGCGTCGTCGATCTCGATGCGCCGTTCGGCGGACGCGAACATCTTGCGGGCTTCGGCTGACGCGTAGGCGCCACCGAGGTTCACGCCGAGTCCGGCCAGTTCGAGGTTGCGGGCCCGGCGGCTGCGCTGGGACACGGGACGAGCGTCGCCGACCCGTTGTCGCCGGCGGCGGACGATGACGGCAGCGACCACGATCGAGGCGACAGCGACAGCCCGCACCATCTTGCTTCGCCGTTGGGTGGTCAGCCGGCTGCGCGCTCGGCGCCGCGGCCGGCTCGGCGGGCTCGACGGGCGACGTCGGTGCAGGCGGCGACGAGGGCCGGGACGAATCGCCGGGCGTCGTTGATCACTGCCGTGTGGTCGCCGTCGACGCGCACCGCACGCGCCTGTGGGATGCCCTCGAGCAGCTTGACCTGACGGCGCACGGGCACGACGCCGTCGCGCCGGGTGATGACCACGGATGTGGGCACGTCGATCTCACCGATCCAGTCGGACGACGAGAAGCGACCGAGCGCTCCGCCCGCCTCGAGCACCATTCGCCAATCGTGGCCTTCAGTCTCGGCGATCGCCCACGGCTCCCACTGGCTCGTCCTGCGCTGGCGGTAGAACTGCTCGGTCAACCACGATCGGGCGACGGGCGGCGTCACCCGAGCCAAGCCCGCCAGACCTGTTAGGCCGAGGAACGACAGGTGCTGCTGACGCGTGCCGGCGAAGTACGAGGCCGTGGCGCACAGCACCAGTCCCGAGATGCGGGCCCGGTGGCGGCGCCACAGCAGCTGGGCGACCGGACCGCCCATCGAGTAACCGACGGCGATGAACCGGTCGATCCCCATGGCCGCCGTGACGGCGGCGACGTCGTCGGCGCAGTCGGAGAGCCGGAACGGTCGCAGCGAGCGGATGCCACGGCCGTGGCCACGGTGGTCGAAGGCGACCACCCCGAAGTGCTCGCCGAGGGCCTGGTAGCAGGTGAAGAAGTTGAGGTCGGCGGTCGCCGTCCAGCCGTGCAGCAGCACAACTGTCGGCGCCCCTGGCGGCCCGGGGAGTTGGCGCACGAAGAACGTGCCGCGACCTGCCACGACGACGTCGCCCCCTGGTGGCAGTTCGGGAACGCGTGGCTCACCGCCGGAAGAGCTCAGGGCGTCTCCACCTCGACGACCTCGACTCGCAGCTCGTCGCCGGTCGGGGTCTCGTACGTGACGGTGTCACCGGATCTGGCTCCTGTGAGAGCAAGGCCCAGAGGTGAGGCCGGGCTCATCAGCTCGAGACCGTTGGTGTGCTCCTCGATGGAGCCGACGAGATACGTGTTCACGTCGTCGGGCCCTTCGCCCTCGTAGCGCACTTTGACGATGCTGCCAGGGCGCACTGTGCCGTCATCGACGATGTCGACGATCTCGCAGTGGTCGAGGATCGACTCGAGCTGTCGGATCCGGCCCTCCATGTGACCCTGCTCTTCCTTGGCGGCGTGGTAGTCGCCGTTCTCTGACAGATCCCCGAGCTCGCGGGCCCGCTCGATCTTGTCGGCGATCTCGATGCGGCCGCGGCCCGTCAAGTCCTCCAGTTCGGCTTGCAGCCGTTCGTGGGCGCTCGGGGTCAGGGGGTGGGTCTCGGACATGCAGTGGAAGGGTACCGGTACCTTCAGCGTAGATTTCCCCAGGTATGGGCTACCGCATCGCCGTGATCGGCGGCGACGGCATCGGACCGGAGGTCGTCACCGAGGCCTTGAAGGTGGTCAAAGCCACCGGTATCGACGTCCACACCAGCGATTTCGACCTCGGTGGCGCCCGTTACCAGCGCGACGGCGAAGTGCTGTCGGACGCCACGTTGGACGAGCTGCGGGGGTTCGACGCCATCCTGCTCGGCGCCGTTGGGACGCCCGACGTGCCGCCAGGTGTCATCGAGCGCGGCCTGCTGCTGAAGTTGCGCTTCGAGCTGGACTTGTACGTGAACGTTCGTCCCTTCGTTGGTCCGGGCCACGATTTCGTGGTCGTGCGGGAGAACACGGAGGGCCCGTACGTGGGCGAGGGCGGCGTGCTGCGCCGGGGCACACCCCACGAGGTGGCCACTCAGGGCAGCGTGAACACGCGGATGGGCGTCGAGCGCTGCGTCCGGTTCGCCTTCGCGCTGGCGAACGGCCGTTCCCGTCGCCACGTCACGCTCGTACACAAGACGAATGTGCTGACATTTGCCGGCGATCTGTGGCAACGGGTGTTCGACGTCGTGGCCGCCGAGCTCCCCGCAGTGGAGACGGCATATCACCACGTCGACGCGGCGTCGATCTACTTCGTAACCGATCCTGGCCGCTACGAGGTGATCGTCACCGACAACCTGTTCGGCGACATCCTCACCGATCTCGGCGGTGCCGTCTCAGGCGGGATCGGCCTGGCGTCGTCGGCGAATCTGAATCCGGCGCGCACCGGGCCGAGCATGTTCGAGCCCGTCCACGGCTCGGCGCCCGACATCGTCGGTACGGGGACGGCCAACCCGATGGCTGCCATCTTGTCGGCGGCGATGATGCTCGACTTCCTCGGTGAACCGCAAGCGGCTGCCAGGATTCGAGCTGCCTGCGTAGGCCCGGTATCGGGCTCGACATCATTTGTTGGTGACGAGATCGCCTCTCGGGTGGCAGGATGAGGAGATGCCTATCCAAGCGACGTCCAAGATCTGGATGAACGGAGAGCTGGTCGAGTGGGAGCAGGCGCAGGTGCATGTACTGACGCACACGCTGCACTACGGATCGGGAGTGTTAGAGGGCATCCGAGCCTACGAGACGTCCAACGGTCCGGCCGTGTTCCGGCTGACCGACCACATCGTGCGGATGCACAACTCGGCGAAGATCATCGGCATGGAGCTGCCCTACTCCGTCGAGGAGCTGGTGGCGGCCACCAAGGCAACCGTGGCTGCCACCGGGCTGGCTTCCTGCTACGTGCGCCCGATCGCCTACTACGGCTACGGTGAGATGGGGCTCAACACGCTGCCGTGCTCGGTCGACGTGGCCATCGCATGCTGGCCGTGGGGCGCCTACCTTGGCGACGACGCTGTTGAGAAGGGCGTGCGGATGAAGGTCTCGTCGTGGACCCGCCACGACCACAACACCATGCCGCCGGCGGCGAAGACCACCGCCAACTACGTGAACTCGTCGCTGGCGAAGGTGGAGGCGCTCAACGCCGGGTACGACGAGGCGGTGATGCTGGCTCCCAATGGCCTGGTGGCCGAGTGCACGGGCGAGAACATCTTCGTCGTGCGACAGGGCAAGCTGATCACGCCACCGTTGTCGGCGGGGGCGTTGGAGGGCATCACCCAGCACTCGGTGATGACGATCGCCGCCGACCTCGAGTTCGAGGCCGTCGTCGACAACCTCGCCCGTAGCGACCTGTACATCGCCGAGGAGATGTTCGTCTGTGGCACTGCAGCCGAGGTGTCGTCGGTCAACTCGGTCGATGATCGGCCGCTGCCGTGCCCGGGCCCGAAGACGCGAGCCATCGCCGAAACGTATTCCCGTGCCGTCCGCGCCGAGGAGCCCCGCTACAAGGAGTGGTGCGAGCTCGTCTCCTGACTATCCGGCATGTTGCAGTTCTCGGCCAGAGCTTGGTGATACATGGCGAGCGCAGGCTCGTTCCGGCCGAACGTGAGGTGGTCGAGCTGGCCGCACTCGAGGTTTCTCTGGACGCCCGCCATCATGGCGAAGTCCTCCTGCAGCACCGTGCGGATGGTGAGCTCCCAGTTGCTCTCCCAGTGCCGCTGGGCCGACTCTGTGACTCGGCCGCCCGGGATGTAGAAGTCGAGCTCGCAGATCGAGCGGCCCGGCTCGTTGCCCTGGGGGTACACGCGCCAGGTCTCGAGATGGTCGACCTGCATGACGGCAACCACGTTCGGGAACAATACGTTGACGATTGCACTATGGCTGACGACCTCCCAGTCGGCCTCTGGCAGCCCGGCGAGGTCGGCGATGGATCGCCGCGGCAGCACCTCGCGGATGTGGCTCCCGAACCGGTCGGCGGCGCACAGGTTGCTGACGAAGATCGGCCCCACCGAGCGCCCGTGCAGCGACGCGAAGTGGTAGGGCTCGAGGAAGGTGTCGACGACGAGTTTCCAGTTCAGTTGCAGGTCGAACCGGTGCCGACGCCAGTGCTGGAACTCGTCCAAGCCGTAGGCGAGCAGGTCGTCGCTCATGGGGCCGAGCGCCTCGGGGGGCATGGTCGCAGGGGCGGGACCGTCCGGCTCGGGTACGACCCACACTGTCCCGCCCCATTCGATCACGGGCAAGGTCGGGAGTCGGCACGCACCGGGGGCGACACCGGGGAAGCTCGGGGCGTCGGGGACGGCCGCCAGGGCGCCGTCCAGGTCGTACGACCAGGCATGGTACGGGCAGGTGAGCCGGCGCGACGTGCCATCCGCCTCGGCCACTCGTGCGCCTCGGTGGCGGCACACGTTCACGAGCGCATGCACTTCGCCCAGGGCGTCGCGCGTCACGACCACGGGCACCCGCATGTCGTCGCGGACGATGCGGGAGCCGGGCTCTGGTAGCTCGCAGGAGAGCCCGACCAACTGAGGCCACCGCCGCAGGACGGTGTCGAGCTCGACTTGAAGATGCTTTCGCGAGGTGTAGTGCCCGGCCGGCACGCTGGCGCACGTCTCCGCCCGCAAGGGCTCGCGCCGCGCCAGGTGGTCGAGGAGCTTCGGGACGACGCGGGAGGGCTCCGCAACGCGGAACCTGCCTTCAGCTGACAACTGTGCCACCGTCGACCATCAGGGTCTGCCCCGTGACGAAGCGTGACGCGTCGGACAGGAGGTAGGTCACGGTCCCGGCCACGTCGGCCGGCTCGAGGCTGCGGCGCAGGGACTGCATGCCGGCGATCGTGTCAAGGGCGTGTTCGTAGTGGTCACCGAAGAATTCCCGTGTGCCCTCCGTCTTCACGGCGGATGGGGCGATGGCGTTGACGCGGATCCAGTATCGGCCCAGCTCTCTGGCGAGCCCGCGGGTGAGCCCGATGACGGCCGCTTTCGACGTCGTGTAGTGGAGGGCATTCGGCAGCCCGTACACCGCAGCGAGCGAGGAGATGTTGACGATGCTGCCCCCTCCCTCTTCGCGCATTGGAGCTACGGCGGCGCGACACATGTTCCAGATTCCTTTCACGTTGACGTTCATCACGGCGTCCCACTCATCGTCGGTCAGCTGATCGAACGGCCCCATGGTGAGCGTCGCGTACAACGCCGCGTTGTTGACGACGCTGTCCAGCGTGCCGAACGCATCCTGCGCCGCGGCGACGGCGTGGCGACACGACTCGAGATCGACCACGTCGAGGCGGACCGCGACGACCGCGCCGCCGGCGTGGCCCGCCAGCTCTACCGTTTCGGAGCAGTCATCCCGATCGGCGGCGACCACGCTGGCGCCGGCGGCGACGAGATCCTGGCAGTAGCGGCGACCGAGGCCGCGTGCTGCGCCAGTCACCAATGCGACCTTGCCGTCAAGGGGTCGAGCAGTCGCCATCACGCTGTCCTTCTGAATTCGTTGTCGTGTGGGGAACGGCGAGCTCGCCGAGCAGCTCGTGAACCACGGCGTGATAGACGTCGCGGAGAGGCTGGCGCAGCGCGTCAGGGGGTAGGTCCGCCACCAGCTCTCGCGCTCGGCGGGTGACGAGTCGCTCGACGTCATAGCGGGCACGTGCGAGCGTGCAGGCGCCCGCGTCGCGACGGGATCGAAGGTGCGAGCGGTGAGCGTCAATCGCATCGCTGAGCTGTGGCACGCCGGCTCCTGAGACGGTCGATGTGAGGAGCACCGGGGGTATCCAGCCGTTCAGCGCCCGTCGATCGAGCGTTGCTGCGAGCTCGGCAGCAAGCAGGTCGGCACCGGGACGGTCGGCCTTGTGGACGGCATAGACGTGCCCGACCTCGAGGATGCCGGCCTTCATCGCCTGCACGGTGTCGCCCGACCCGGGGAGGACGATCACGACCACGGTGTCGACGCACTGGCGCACTGCGTAATCGGCTTGGCCGACGCCGACCGTCTCGACGAGGATCTCGTCGAAGCGCTGTTCCTCGAGGGCCGCGAGGAGGTCGGGGAGGTTGTCGGTCGTGCCGTCGGCAGACGAACGACTCGGCACCGAGCGCACGTAGAGGCGCTCGTCGGTGACGACTCCGTCGATGCGGATCCGATCGCCGAGGATGGATCCGCCGCTGTGCGGGCTGGTCGGGTCGATGGCGAGCACGCCGAGGTGGCGCGCTGAACCGAGGCGATGCGCAGCGATGGCGCCCACGAGCGAGCTCTTGCCAGCACCCGGTGGCCCCGTGACTGCGATGCGGTGGACGTCACTGCCCGAGTGCGGTCTCCCCCCGGCTCGTGCAGCCAGAACGTCTCGGACGCTCGCGTCGGCGACATCGGTGAGACGCCGACCAAGCCGCCGACGATCGATGGCGGCGCGGGGTGTGGACGCCACGCTCACGTCTCCCCGAGTGCGGCATCGAAGCGCGTCAGCACGTCGTCGAGCGTTTCATCGGCAGTGAAGATGGCGCGGATCCCCATGTCGAGCAGCGCCTTGTGCTCGGTGTGTGGGATGGTGCCGCCGAGGAAGACGGCGACGTCGCCAGCCCCACGGGCATCGAGGGCTGCGATCACGTCGGATGCGAGGGAGAGATGGCTTCCGGACAGGACGCTGAGACCCACCGCGTGCACACCTTCGTCGACGGCCACGTCGGCGATGTAGTCCGGGCTCTTGCGCAAGCCGGTGTAGATGACGTCGGCACCGGCATCGCGCAACGCCATGGCCACCACCTTTGCGCCGACGTCGTGCCCATCGAGGCCCGGCTTGGCGATGAGGATGCGCTTCTTCGCGAGAGACACGATCGCTACCTCGGCTTAGAACCGGACCGGTTCGTCGAACTCGCCCCAGCGGTCGCGGAGGACGTCGGTGATCTCGCCGACGGTGGCGTCGGCGTGGCAGCAGGCGACGATGTGGGGCATGAGGTTCTCATCGTCGTGCTCGGCGGCCTTTGCCAGAGCCCGCAGGGTTTCGCCCATGCGCCGCTCGTCGCGGGCTGCCTTGAGGCGATCGAGCTTCTCCAGCACGCGGGCAGCCGTCCCGTCGTCCAGGGCGAACATCTCCCCGATCTCCGGCGGCCGACCGTCGGCGTAACGGTTGACGCCGACGACCACCCGCTCGCCGCGGTCGATCTGCCCCTTGCGTTCAAGTGCCCGGCGTGCCACGCGGGTTTGGAGGTAGCCGTCCTCGATGGCGACGATCACGCCGCCGTAGTCATCGAGCTCACCCATGACCGCCCGGATCTCCTCTTCCATGCTGTCGGTCAGCGACTCGACGAGGTAGCTGCCACCGAGCGGGTCGACGCTCGACGCCGCCCCGCTTTCGTGGGCAATGATCTGCTGGGTGCGCAGTGCAAGCTCCGCCGACTGCTCGCTGGGAATCTGGAAAGCCTCGTCGTAGGCGCACGTGAAGATCGACTGAGCGCCGGCGAACACCGCCGCCAGGTTCTCGACGGCAACTCGCACCACGTTGTTGAGCGGCTGCTGCGCGGTCAGCGACGAGCCGCCGCAGACGACGCCGAACCGGAGCTGCTGTGCCGCCGGATCGGTGACGTCGTAGCGGGTCCGCATCAAATCTGCCCAGATGCGTCGAGCGGCGCGGAACTTGGCCACCTCCTCGAACAGGTCCATGTGGACGTAGAAGAAGAACGAGAGTCGGCTCCCGAACCTCGCCGGATCGCCGCCGCGGGCGATCAGTGCGTCCACGTAGGCGAGCCCGTTGGCGAGGGTGAACGCCATCTCCTCGGCGGCGGTCACACCCGCGTCGCGTACGTGGGCTCCGGCGATGCTGATCGCGTTGAAGCGGGGGGCCTCTTCTCCGGCGAACATCACGGTGTCGGCGACAAGACGCACGGATGGCTGCACCGGGAAGATCCACGTGCCCCGTGCGACGAACTCCTTGAGGATGTCGTTCTGGATCGTGCCGGTGAGCGCTGAGCGCGGCACCCCCTTTCGGTCGGCGACGGCGAGGTACATGGCGAAGATGACGGCAGCGGTGCCGTTGATGGTGAAGGAGGTGGAGATCGCGTCGAGACCGATGCCGCGGAAGAGGATCTCCATCTCTCGCCTGCTGAACAGCGACACGCCCACCTTCCCGATCTCGGCCCTGGCCATCGGGTGATCGGGGTCGTACCCGCACTGGGTCGGAAGGTCGAGCGCGACCGACAGCCCCGTCTGACCGTGGTCGAGCAGGAATCGATAGCGGGCGTTCGTCTCCTCGGCGGTCCCGAAGCCTGAGTACTGACGCATCGTCCAGAGCCGGCCGCGGTAGCCATCCGGGAAGATGCCGCGGGTGAAGGGGTACTCGCCCGGGTCCCCGAGCCGTTCGGCCCCAGGACCGCGTGCGACAACAGGCACCTCGATTCCAGACGGCAGTGTCACCACGCCGGTCATGATGGCTCTCGCTCGGATGTGCGGCGGTCTCGACCGAGGAATCCATCGAGTGCGGCCCAGTGGTCCGGATGCACCCAGTTCGAGCGGAATCGTTCGAGCTCCAGTTGCTCGAGCACGGAGCGGTCAGAACCCATGCGCACGGCGCTGGTCAACGCCTTGAATGTGCGCAAGACGGCGACCGACTGCCTGAGCAAGGGCGCGACGAAGTCGGCTACGGCTTCGTCGAGCGCTTCACCAGGCGCCACGACGCGGTCGTAAAGGCCAATCCGCAGGCCGTGCTCGTGGTCGACCATCTCGGTGGTGCAGAGCAAGCGCAGGCCCTGGCCGGGTCCCACGGTGCGCAGGAGATCGACTCCGCCACCCCACGCAGTCGAGACCGCCTGGCGCCCCTGCACGAAGCCCATCCGAGCATGGCGGTCGACGACACGATGGTCGCAGGCGAGAGCCAGCTCAGCCCCACCACCGAGCGCATCTCCGTTGACCGCAGCCACGACCGGGACGGGAAAGGTGCGGATCTGGTCGAGCACACCACGGGCATGGCGTGCCATTGCCTCCGCCTCAGCCTCGGTCCGCAGCGCAGCGAGCGCCACGAGATCGCCTCCGGAGGTGAAGTTGTCGCGCCCGGCCCCTGTCACGATCAGGACCTTGATCGTCTCGTCGGCCGCCGTCTCGACGAGACCGATCGACACCGCGTCGAGCACCTCCCGAGACAGCGCATTGCGCTTCTCCTGTCGATCGACCGTGATGGTCGCCGTGCCACCAGCGCGCTGGACGGTCACACTCCCGACCGCCAACCGCGTCTCGCTCACTTGCCACCCCTCCCGGGCGTGATACAATTCATCACGTTTATATCATGCTCGGGCACTACTGTCGAGACGTGCCCGGAAACCTGCAAACCTCGCAGTCCCGCATCCTCGACGCCGCCGAGAGCTGCTTCGAACGGATGGGCGTTCGCAAGACCACGATCGACGACGTCGCAGCCGAAGCTGGCGTGGCCCGGATAACCGTGTACCGCAACGTCGGCAACCGCGACCAGCTCGTGCTCAAGATCCTTCTCCGAGTGACCCAGCGATTCCTCGACCGCACGCGCCCTCGAGTTCTCGCTGCGCCGAACCTCGCCGGCGCCGTGACCGAGCTGCTCCTCTCCACGGTGAGCGCCGCGCGGCGCGACAACAGTCTCCTCCTGCTCTACGCGTCGGAGGAGAACGGCGAGGCGGGCGGACCGATCTCGGGAGCGGTCGAGCCACTCGTGGCGATGTACGGCGAGGTTGTCGCCGCAGCCGTCGAGCGCTTCCCCGGCGAGCTCCGGTCGGACCTGGACGCCCACGCGGCGAGCGAGTGGACGCTCCGGATGATCGTGTCCCTGCTCACACTCACGTCGCCCGAAGTGCGAGACAACCAGGGGCTGCGGCGCTACGTGGAGACCTTCGTCGTGCCCCCGCTGCTCGCTCCCAACCGCGCTCGGGTCGGTCGCGCGACCTGAGCCGAGAACGAGTACCGCCCCGGCGGCGCTCCGACCGAGGTCGATGCGCCATCCGGGGCGGCGGTTCGAACGATCCACCAGCGACCGATCTCCAAGCGTTAGCTTGACGCTCGATCACTCACATCGCCCGTCGGACCTCGAAAGGTTCGGCGGGCGATGCCGCATATGTGGGGCGGACGATCAGGCGCCGGTTGGGACGGCCCCCGAACGCAACGCCCCGATCCGACTCCGAAATCGTGACCCCGAAAGGTCTCGATCCTGGTCGCAGTCCCGAAGGACTCCGACCGCCGGAGCCAGTGGAACCGTCTGGCCGTGATCCCGAAGGATCTCGACCACACGGAACCTGATGACGGTGCGGTTCCACGCTCCCGGAGGAGCCCTTCCCCCCACTGTCGGGTCCCGAAGGACCGGGTGGTTCGTTCTGCACCGGGGCCGCACCCGCGCTCTTGGGGTGAGCAAGACCGTGATTGCGTTCTCCGGTACGGCGCACAATATGTACGACCTGTTCGCCCTCGTCAAGGAGTATTTTCCAAGTCACAGGGTTATCCCCGAAACTTCTTCGATGTCCCCAGATTCGAGGCGTTCATCCACCGTTTCGTCACAGTTCGTCCACAACGAGACGTGCCCGTCGACCTTGTGTGTGAGCGAGCCGGTTTGACGTTCGGGCTCGCGCCCGATTGAATGACCGGCTGATGGATTGCTTGCTTTCGGCCATCGTCATTCCCTAGCCGCACGGCCCACCACCGTGCGTTTCTCAGAGCCGCCCACCGGGCGGCTCTCGTCTTTCTCGGAGCACCATGATGAGCACAGCCCCAACATCGCCACGACACGTCGAGGTGTTCGACACCACATTGCGCGACGGCCTGCAGGTCGAGGGCGTGTCAGCCACTGTGGAGGACAAGCTGCGCATCGCCGAGCAGCTCGACCACCTCGGGGTGAGCTTCATCGAAGGAGGCTGGCCGGGCTCCAACCCGAAGGACGTCGAGTTCTTCGCCCGTGCCGCCTCCGAGCTGAGCCTGCCCACGTCGACGCTCGTGGCGTTCGGCTCCACGCGACGACCGCTCGGCAAGGTGGACGAGGACGTGACGCTGCGCAACCTCGTGGCTGCCGGGACGTCGACAGTGTGCATCGTCGCCAAGAGCTCCGAGTACCACGTCACCGAGGCTCTGCAGACGACGCTCGCCGAAGGCGAGGCGATGATCACCGACTCCGTGCAGTACCTCGTCGGCCAGGGCCGCCAGGTGCTCGTCGACATGGAGCACTTCTTCGACGGATACGGGGCCAACCCCGAGTTCTCGCTGCAAGCCGTCGAGGCCGCCGTCGTCGCCGGTGCTACGCACGTCGTGCTGTGCGACACGAACGGCGGCGCCCTGCCCGATGACGTGACCACGGCGACCGCGGCCGTGGTCGCCCACGTCGGCTCCGACGTGATCGTGGGCATCCACTGCCACGACGACACAGGCTGCGCCGTCGCCAACTCGCTGGCCGCCGTCGGCGCCGGCGCCGGTCATGTGCAAGGCACGCTCAACGGGCTCGGCGAGCGCACCGGTAACACGAACCTGACGACCATCATCGGCAACCTGGAGCTCAAGCTCGGCTACCAGTGCCTGCCCCCTGGCCGACTCGACCGGTTGACCGTCGTCAGCCATCACGTGGCCGAGGTGCTGAACCGGGCCGTCAACCCCCAGGCCCCGTACGTGGGGACGTCCGCTTTCGCCCACAAGGCCGGGCTGCACGTGAGCGCCATCGCGCGCGCCAAGGACGCCTACGAGCACGTCGACCCCGACCTGGTCGGGAATGGCACCCGCTTCGTGGTGAGTGAGATGGCTGGGCGGGCCACGATCTCGATGAAAGCCGGCGAGCTGGGGCTCGACCTCGACGGCGCGGCTACGAACGCGGTGATCGACGACCTCAAGCGACTGGAGCACGAGGGCTACCACTTCGAGGCTGCCGACGCCTCGCTCGAGCTGCTGATGCGCCGGGCCGCCGGCTGGCGCCAGGAGTACTTCAGGGTGGAGAGCATGCGGGTGATCACCGACGAGCTGCCGAGCGGTGACTTCACGACGGAGGCCACGGTCAAGGTGTGGGTGGGTGAGGGCGACGATGCCGAGCGTCACGTGCAGACCGCCGAGGGCAACGGTCCTGTGCACGCCATCGACACCGCGCTGCGCCTCGCCGTGCAACAGGCGTATCCAGAACTCGCCAAGGTCCACCTGACCGATTACAAGGTGCGCATCCTCGACGGCGCCAGTGCCTCGGGAGCCGTGACGCGGGTGTTGATCGACGCCACCGATGGCGAGCGGACCTGGACCACCATCGGCGTCAGCGCCAACATCATCGAGGCCTCGTGGCGGGCGCTCGAGGAGAGCCTCGTGTACGGCTTGCTGCACTCTGCGCGCGAGCCCGCCACCGGCGGGTAGAACTAGGCGCATGGCCGCGCCCCGGTTCGCTCCCGTCGGGCCAACCGACGACCCACGGGGCTACGAGCCCACGTTCCACGTGCCCGACGCCTGGGAATCGACCCGCCCAGGGGACCTCGATGGACCCCAACCGGTCGGCCGGATGCTCGGGCGCCAGGGTCCCGACCAGGGCTACGTGCTGGTGCTCGCCCGCAGGCTGGAACCGAAGGTCAAGGTCGGCGCCGACGAGAACGTCGAGGACGCCCTCGCCGGGTGCGTGGGCGTGGCGCTTCGCCGCGCCTCGCTGTTCGGTCGGGCGCCGGTGATCCACGACCTGACGATCGCGCTCACCGTCTGGGGCTTTCTCGACGACGCACCGCCGGTCGAGCTCGTGCAACTCCGCCGCGGGATGTTCGAGGGTGTTGCCAAGACCGGCCATCACTACAGCGAGTCGCGAGCGATCGTCGATCTCGTCCCAGAGGATACGTTGCGCCAAAGCCACCAGCAGGTCGCCTCGGCCTACCCGGCTCGGTGGCGTGAGCTGCTGGGGCAGAGCTGAGCGCCCTCGCCGCAGTGGGTACCCGCGTCCTTCGCGATCGGGTCGCTGTGCGGTCGACGCTGCTGTCGCTCGGAGTGTTCCGCAGCAATCCGATCCACCGCTGGGGTCCGAGGGCCTTCGCCAGGGCGGTTCTGACCCCGGTCGGGCCCGGCACAGTGCAGTTCGTGTGGGACGCCGAGTCGACCGTGACGGTGCAAGCCTGGGGCGAAGGTGGCGACTGGCTGCTCGACCAGGCGCCGAGCTGGCTCGGCGCCGACGACGATCCCGCCCGCTTCGACCCCAGCCCCAACGCCCGTCTCGCACGCATCTGGAAGGAGCACGCCTTCCGCCTCGGGGGCAGTGGCGTCGTGTGGCAGGAGTTGCTGTACGCGATCCTCGGTCAGCGAGTGACCACCATCGATGCCGTGCGGGCATGGCGGAACATCGTGCTGGCGTGGGGCGAACCGGCCCCTGGTCCGTGCGAGCTGCGGCTGCCGCCAGCGCCGGAGGTGATGGCGGGGTTGTACTACACCGACTTCCACCGCTTCGACGTGGAGCGCTCGCGAGCGACCACGATCATCGCCGCCGCCAAGGCGGCGGCGCGCCTGGAGGAGGCGGCCGGCATGGAACTTCCCGATGCCCTTCGCCGGCTGATGGCCGTGAGCGGCATCGGCCCCTGGACGGCGACCTCGACGCTGACGACAACGTTCTGCGCGCCAGACCTGGTGATCGAGCGCGACTACGGCCTGCCGACGATGGTGTGTTGGGCGTTCACCGGCGACGCCACGCGCCAGACCGATGATCGCCGGATGTTCGAGCTGCTCGAGCCGTTCTGTGGGCACCGCCATCGCGTCGTGCGGTTGCTGCTCACCGCCGGGCTGACACCCCCGCGCCGAGCTCCACGCGCCACCAACCCCCGCATCTCCCGGCTCTGACGGTGGCCGTTTGGAAACGTTGTTCAGAGCCCGTTGACGGCGGCGGCGGCGGCGACGATCGTAGATGTCGCGTCGCCGTCCGATGGTGGTACTGGGACCAGTCGATGGACGCCAAGGCGAGCGTAGGCGGCGGCGGAGTCTGCCGTGAGCTTTCTTCGAGGTGTCACCGTGATCTCCAGCGCCCCGAGGTGATGAGGACGCTCGACCTCCTCGGCCGCCGCCCGTAGCCCTTCGACGCATCCACGCGTCTGGTCGTGGTCGAGCGCGAACCCGTACCAGCCGTGACCTCGGCCGACGGCCCGCCGGTACGCCGACGAGGAATGACCGCCGATCACGATCGGGATCGGCTGCTGCGTCGGGCGGGGATGGGCGTCGATGCCGCCGAAGTCGACGAATCGCCCGTGGTACTCGGGGTGCTTGTCGTACCAGAGGGCATTCATGGCGTCTAGGAACTCGTCGGTCACGGCGCCGCGCTCTGCGAAGTTGGCCCCGATGGCGGCGAACTCCGACTCGAGATATCCGACGCCGACACCGAGGGTCAGGCGTCCAGCGCTCAGC